>JBGTJG010000243.1:0-5295 GCA_041745235.1 Ferruginibacter sp.
TTAAAAAGCATTGAAGATTCTGATGCTGCTGTATTCAATGACGCACGTGTTGTTATAAAAGGATGCGGAGAGTTGCCGATAAGCGAGGCTGCATATGTGGCCATTACGAATAAGCTGCGCCCGGTAGCCAAAAGCATAATGTATGGTGAGCCATGCAGTACAGTTCCGGTTTATAAGAAAAAAATTATTTCTTAAAACCAACCCCGCTTCCGAAACACTACAAGCATCATAGTAGGAATGAAGAGCATAACAAATACAGTTGCGTAAAACCCCCACTTTGTATGCGCAAAAGGAATAAAATCAAAGTTCATCCCGAATATGCCTCCAATTACTGTGGCCGGTGCAAGAAGACATGTCACGACTGCCATCACCTTCATTACTTCATTCATTTTTAAATTTACATTACTGAGGTAGAGGTCATGCAGGTTCATCATCAGGTCACGATAGTTTTCTGAAATATCATTTGCCTGAATGATATGATCGTATACATCCTTGAGATATTTCTGTGTGTTATCCTGAATGAGCTCACTTTCGTTTCTCATGATTGCACTTACCAGCTCCCTAACCGGTGCGATGCTTCTTTTGAGAACGATCATCTCCTTACGAATGTTATTAATTTTTACAATACTGCGATTAGAAACTTTTTTAATGATCTCTTCTTCCAGCAATTCTATTTTATCGCCCATTTTTTCCATAACCACGAAATAATGGTCAACGATATTATCTAAAAGGGAATAGAAAAGAAAATCTGCCGAATTCATACGCACTTTAGTTCCCTCCAGACGAATTTTATCCCGCAAAGGAGTAAACGGATCTCTGAGTGCTTCTTCCTGAAATGATATCACGAAATTTTTTCCGAGGATTATACTGACCTGCTCTGTTTCTATACAAAAATTTTTTTCATTAAAAGAAAGCATGTACAGTAAACAATAAACAAGTCCATTCACATCTTCAGTCTTTGGCCGGTGGCCTATACTGAGAATGTCTTCCGCAATTAATGGGTGAATGCCGAAATGAGAGCAGATCTTCTCTACAGTATCTTTCCTGAGGCCCTCTATATTTACCCAGGTAACTGAGGGGGTATCAGAAAACTGAAAGGCCTGTTCGGGAGTTTGACATTCATGAACCGATACCCTATCCTTTGTATAATCATATACGGTGATCTTTGATTTTTCAGGCTCCGTTCTTTTTGGCGGCGCCGTAGGATTAGATTGCAGCATTTTTTTGCTGCGACCGCCCTCAAAGGGATTCAGAAGATAATCAAGGTATTTGGTAGGGTTCAACATAACATTCAGTAATAAAAATCCTGATCAAATTATTGTGCATTTAATTCCTGCAATACAATACCCATTTGCTCTCTCACCCCTCTTAGTTTTTGTAAGGCTCCCGGTTCTTCACTTAATATACCGATCTGAGCAATGACCTCTTCTTTGCGTAAGGCAAGATACCTTACCAGATCTTCTGCTCTTTTATGTTTTTGCTCACCGGCATCCATTTGCTGCATTTGCGTAAGAATTAACTCTGCTTTGTTCAGTGCAGGTAAAGCAATCTCTGCTAATTTTATTTTTTTATTATCCCTCTCCAGAGCGGTATCATTAATAATATCAACAGCTGTTACTTCCAATGCAGAGAATTCTTTGTAACGAGCAGTAAAGTTATCTGCGTCTTTACGGGAACTGTCTTTTATTTCCGTCAGAATATTTTCTCTTTCTGCAGACGTGGTTTTGTGGTTCTCGGTATATACATATGCAATAGCGAGTGATAGTACAATGACCGCGGGAATTACCCATTTTGCCTCGCTGCTTCTTTTTTGTGCCCGAATATTAATTAAATAAAGGTAACCTATTACGAAACCACTGATAAGACCACCGATATGTGCTGCATTATCAACACCCCCTTTCATACCGTAGACGAGATTAAAAACTATAAAGATCCCTATGTTCTTCAGCAGAGCCCCACGTACGCTTTTTGGTATCAGGTCTGTTGTAAGCAACGAAAAAAACAAACCGTACAGGCCAAAGATAGCGCCGGAAGCTCCTGCCGAATTGGTAGCTTCCGTATGCCACCACAGGCTTACTGTACTTGCAAGTATGCCTGTGCAGATGTATGCTGTGATATATTTTATTTTTCCCAGCATCGGCTCCAGATAAACACCAATGGTAAAAAGGCAATACATATTCATTAGTAAGTGGATGATACCGAAATGCAGAAACATACTGCTGAACAGCCGCCAGCTATCACCGCTTAATGTAAGCGGCGTAAAATTACTGCCCCATTTTATGTGAACTAAACCGTTCGGCTCAATAATACCTGCACCTGCAAAAGCCATTAAAACAAAAATGAGCACGTTAAGGATTATAAGCGAATAAGTCACATAAAGATTGCTGTCCTTAAGATTCATGGCTTCACTTACCTCATCCGCTTCTTTTTGTTCCGCTTCTATCGCTGCTGCGGTTTTGGCCCTTAAAGCAGTAATAGCGAATCTGTTTGCTTCCAGAGTCTCAGCGGATATACTTACCTGTGTCTTTTTAAATTCCTCGGAAAAAGCAAAAACATTTTTTTTATTCATCCCTCTCATATCAAAGGATTCGCCGTGAACCATTTCACTTTCAACAGTCAGGCCGTTATTTTCATAACCCGCTAAAACGTGTTGCCCGTTTGATTTCCACGTTTTTACAGTTTCCGCAATTATTTTTTCATCCCCTGCATACATTACATTCCAGCCGAGGGTCTTAAATGTTTCGTAAACGGTTGCAAGCACTGTTTCCTTGTCAGTATCCGGGAGGTAAATACTATCCTGGTGTTTAGGCATTAATGGTGGTTTAAAATAAAAGTAATTATTTAAAGCTGAGAAATATTTTCAAAAGAAAAAGACGGCCGCAAAGCCGCCCTTGAAGAAATCTGTCCGGGTATAAAAATCTGATATTTAATACTTAAAACGCAGCACTTTTCGGATACCTCGGAAAAGGAATTACATCCCTAATGTTGGTCATGCCTGTTACAAACAGCACCAGCCTTTCAAAGCCCAACCCGAAACCTGCATGGGGACATGAACCAAATCGCCTGGTATCGAGATAAAAGCTCATTTCTTCTGCAGGAATATGCATTTCATCCATACGATTCATGAGCATATCTAACCTTTCTTCTCTTTGTGAGCCGCCTACAATTTCGCCAATGCCGGGAGCCAGAATGTCCATGGCTGCAACGGTTTTACCATCATCATTGAGGCGCATATAAAAAGATTTAATATCCTTGGGATAATCTGTAAGTATCACCGGTTTCTTAAAATGTTTTTCTACGAGGTACCTTTCATGTTCACTCTGCAGGTCTACACCCCAGCCATCTATTAAATATTGGAATTTTTTCTTTTTGTTGTGGTTGCTTTCTCTCAGAATGCTGATTGCTTCTGTATAAGTCAATCGCTCAAATTCATTGTCTACGACAAACTTCAGTTTGTCAAGCAGGTTCATATCACTACGCTCATTCTGTGGCTTCTGTTTTTCTTCTTCCTCCAGTCGCTGCGCAAGAAAGGCTAAGTCCTCCGCATTATTTTCCATCGCATAATTAATGATGTATTTGATAAAATCTTCCGCAAGGTTCATGTTATCCTCTAAATCATTGAAGGCTACTTCCGGTTCTATCATCCAAAACTCAGCGAGGTGGCGAGCTGTGTTGCTGTTTTCCGCCCTGAATGTTGGGCCAAAAGTATATATGTCGCTGAAGGCCATTGCAGCTAGTTCACCCTCGAGTTGCCCGCTTACAGTAAGGTTTGTGCTGCGCCCGAAAAAATCTTCTTTATAATTTATTGAATCGTCGTCATTTCTGGGTGCTGTGCCATCAAGGGGTAATGTAGTTACCTTAAACATTTCTCCCGCACCTTCAGCATCACTCGCAGTGATGATAGGTGTGTGCAGATAAATAAAGCCACGTTCATTAAAGAATTTGTGGACTGCAAAAGCCAATGTATGCCTTACCCTGAAAATGGCACCGAAGGTGTTGGTACGAAACCGTAAATGGGCGACTTCTCGCAAAAATTCCAAGCTGTGCTTTTTCGGCTGCAAAGGGAATTTCTCCGCATCACTGTCACCCAGAATCTCGATGGCTGTAGCTTTTAATTCAAATTTTTGACCCTTTCCTAAAGATTCTACTATGCGGCCGGTGGCTTTGATACAGGCTCCGGTAGTGATGCGTTTAATTTCAGCATCGCTCAGCAGGCCTAATTCTGCGACCACCTGCAGGTTATTATTTGTACTGCCATCATTTAGGGCTATAAACTGGTTGTTTCGGAAGGTACGTACCCATCCCATCACAATAGTTTCAGCATTTGCATCCCCACTTTCCAGCAGCTCCTTTATTTTTGTTCTTTTATTAAACATCCGGTAGTTTTTATGGCTGCAAAGATAACAGGATAGCGCAGAGATAAGCCTCCTTTCCTACCTGCTGCATTTTACAGGTAGATATTTTGAACCCGTTTTAAAACTATCTTTCGCTTTATTTCGTTATTAGTTTTTAACCTTAAACCAATAATTAAAATGACATTATCTCAGAATCTGAGAAGGACAACCTTTTCAGCACTTGCATTAGTAAGTGTTTTACTTTTTTCTTCCTGCACAAAAGATGGCATTACTTCCATACTTAATGTGCCAGGAAATGTTACACCTACACCTCCCCCCACCGCTCCGCCGGTAAGGCCAAACCAGGTTTTTTACGGGATATCTTCAAGTAATCAATTGCTCAGGTTTAATGCGCAGACATTAGAAACGGCCGATGCAGTACTGGCTATTACCGGTTTGCAAGCTTCAGAAAGCATTTTAGGAATAGATTTCCGCCCTGCTACCGGTGAGCTGTATGGTTTAGGGAGCACAAGTCGGTTGTATGTTATAAATGTTTCTACAGGAGCTGCAAGGGCAGTAGGTTCCGCACAGTTCTCCCCTTTACTTACAGGATCTTCAGCAGCATTTGATTTTAATCCTACTGTAGATAGGATCAGAGTTGTAGGAAATGATGGCCAGAATTTGAGGCTTAATCCGGAAACAGGCGGGGTGGCTGCAACAGACGGAGCCATAAACGGTGCAGCAGGAGCATCTGTTACTGCAGTGGCTTATGCTAATAATTCAGCAGGTGTAACTTCTACAACCTTGTTCGATATTGATGCAGTTACAAGAAAATTATACAAGCAAATTCCTCCCAACAACGGAACTTTAGTTGCTGTGGGCGATCTGGGGGTGGCAGCAACAACTGCCGGCGGTTTTGATATTTCTCCTGACGGCACCGTTGCGCTGGCCACATTAACAG
>JBGTJG010000244.1:0-4452 GCA_041745235.1 Ferruginibacter sp.
TACATCGTGCTCGCTGCTGTTTTTACAGCGGGATTGTTTGTGCCCCTGATGAATAATGATGCGGGAGAATATGCACTCATTGCGCTGAATATGGCGCAGGACAACGACTTTGTAAATATCACCCGCAAAGGGCAGGATTATCTCGATAAACCGCATTTGTTATTCTGGCTCTCTGCACTTTCGTTTAAAATTTTCGGTGCTCACAGCTTTGCATACAAATTGCCTTCCGTCTTATTTTCCATTCTGGCGATTTATAGTACAACCAAACTGGGAACAATTTTATTTAGCAGAATGACAGGCATTCTTGGGGGCTTAATGCTGGGCTTTTCGCAGGCATTTATCATTTCTAATTATGATGTTCGTACAGATGCGATCCTCACGGGAGCAACAATATTTGCGATCTGGCAATTCATCAGCTTCAGTGCAGATAAAAAATATTCTCACATTATATTAGGTTCACTCGGTCTTGCTGCAGCTGTAGGGACAAAAGGAATATTGCCAATAATTGTAGCCGGGTTGGTTATCGTCATCCATATGCTTTGTCATAAGCGAATAATGGAAGTTTTTCATTGGAAATGGCTCAGCAGTATTTTATGGTTCTTTTTGTTTCTCAGTCCTGTTTTATACTGTTATTATCTGCAGTTCGATTCTCAGCCGGAGAAAATAACAAATGGTGTAAAAGGAATGTCCGGGATCAAATTTCTTTTATGGACGCAGAGTTTTGAGCGCCTTGCGGGGCAACGGAACATGGTGAACAACAGCGATGTTCTTTTTTTCCTCCACACTTTTTTATGGGCTTTTCTTCCGTGGAGCATTATAGCCTATTATGAAACTTTCAGAGATTGGATCATAACAATAAAAAATAAATTTACTGTAACTCGGCATATACAATTTGCATTAAGCGGTGCCGTACTCCTTATCATGCTGCTTATGTCCACCTCACAATTTAAGCTGCCCCATTACCTCAATATTATTTTTCCTTTGTTCGCACTGATTGCTGCCAAAAGTGTTATGCGTTTTATTGAAGAAAAGAATAAAATTCCTTCGTGGATGTCTGCAGTTCTTTATGGCATCAGCGGATTATATGTTCTGCTAGGATTAGTTTTAAATGTTTGGGCATTTCCTTTATCAGGGATTTTTCAGATCATCATAATAACGATTGCGTGTATATTTTTAATTGCAGCGATTTTGAGGAAATCTGCATTCCCTCTCAAACCTGTTTTTATTACCATACTTATATCAGGTACTATAAATTTAATTCTAAACCTGAACTTCTTTCCGCAGGTAATGACTTACCAGGGAAGTAAACCCATGGCAGATTATGTAATCGCGAATGATATTCCAAAAGATTCAATTATCGGGTTTACGCACAGAAGTTATTTTGCCTTTGATTTTGAGCTCGAACATGACATACCGGAACCTCAGTTAGCAGAGATTCAACAGCGATCCGCTGCGGGTGAATCATTTTACATTTTAACAGATAAACAAAAGCTGCCTGAACTAATCACAGCCGGTGTACCGCTCCGACAAATTACGAGCGTGCCGCATTTTCATGTAAGCAGACTGAATTTAAAATTTATAAACCCCGCTACACGTGCTGCCACGTTAGATAGCCTGATGTTAATGAAGGTTAATTAAGATTCAGAGGATTGCAAATTATTTTGATCCGGTAATTTTCAGAAGATACGATCTGCCATAAGAATCTCTTCTTGTGGTGGGATTTAAAAATTTCAGTTTAAGTCCCGCAATATTATAATTCGGGGTATGTATTAAAACGCTTGTTGTAAAAGCTTCCTCTATCTGTCCCTTTTTATTTTCGTCTGCATAAAGCAAGACTTCTTCACCTGTTTTTATTTTCTCTCTTATGCTGTCATTATTCAAAATAGGCTGCCAAATTTTGCTGTAGAAATCAAACGGCCTGTCAAGCGACAGGTAATTATAAACCCTATCGGCATCAATATTATATTTTTGCATCGCAATAGCTATCGCAGACCCGGGTTGATATATCCCGATCTTAGGATAGAAATTCGCATTGAGCGAAAAATTTAGAAAAGTAATAGCAACGGCAGAGGGAAACCAAGCGGAAAATAATAATTCGTGTTTTCTGCTAAGGAATCTAAAAAAATAAAGGCCTCCTGCAAAGGTTATCGCTATTACCCACCACTGATGCATAGGAAAACACCATAGGTTGATGATCACTAAAGCCGCAACACAAATGAATGCTATGACTCGTTGTAGTTTTGTGATTCCCCGCATTACTTTTTCTTTCTTTTCTTCCCACAACTGTATAAGGAAGCCGGCTGTAAATACCGCAAACATTGGGAACAGAACATTCAAATAATGCGGTAATTTGAATGCGGAAAATGACATCAGGATAAACATCACCCACGTTCCGGTAAAGGTCAACTGTTCCCTTGTAAAAAATGTCTTTCCTTTGGTTTGTACCAGTTCACGAACACGATAAAAACTTCCGTAATAAGCCAAGAGGCTCCACGGCAGAAACGCCCACAAAAATGTATGGAAGAAAAAACTGAACTCCGGGTACAGACTTCGTTGCCCGGCAAACCTGTCCATGCTCTGAGACCACAGTAAAAACTGTATTCCTGATCGGCCATATCCACCATTTACTAATTTCTCCGGGTGCAGATCAAATTGCAGATAGTAACAGTAAAGTATGGGCGATAAGAAAATAAAAAATGCCACAATACCTGCAAGCCATTTCCACGTGAATAATGCCGGCCAATTCCGTTTACCCAAGATGTAAAAGAAAATTACACAACCTGTTACCAACACCGCTATCATTCCTTTGGTGCCGACGCCGCCTGCGAGAAAAGCCGCTCCCCAGATCATATTTATCAATTGCCGCCGCTGCGCAAATTCTGCAAACTGCCACACTGCCAATGCTACAAACGCGGTAAGCAGTGTATCTGTTTTTACATCATGATTTGCCAGCAGAATAGCCTGTGCAGTGAGAAAAAAAACTGCTGCCATTTTCCCGGTAGTATTATTATACAATAAACGCCCGAGACGGTAAACAGCAAACGCTCCCGCAAGGCTCATCAGCACAGAAATAAAGCGATAGCCGAATGCGCCCACACCGAATAATTTATAGCCGATCATGGAGCTCCAGAAAAGGAGGTGTGGCTTATCCAGGTAATCATATTGCCCGCCTGTAACCGGGTCATGATTGATGATGTTCACCCAATCATTCCGATAAAACATTTGCGTGGCAATGCTTGCATATTCATTCGCATCAGAACCTTGCAGCAACGGAAAGCATAGCCCTATTGTCAGGACAAGAATAATAAAAAGCCAAAGCAGTTGGTAGTGATACTTCATGCAGAAATTGAATTCAAAAGTATATACTTTTTTAAAGGCTGGCACTTTCAGGGTAAAATATATCGCATTAAGTTTTTTCTTACTTTAGACTAAACTTTCTGCTATGACTAAATTATTTATAGCTTTCTTATCGCTTTTTTTACCAAGCATTATACATGCACAATCGGGAAATTCTTTCCGTTCCGGCCGCACAGATACTTTTTATAATGTGACAGTGGCTGATCCTTATCGCCTCCTGGAGGATACGGCTAATCCAAAAGTAAAAGCGTGGATGATGGCGGAGTCTGAAAGAACAACGACGGCGCTTAGAAATCTTCCGGGTTACAATAAATTGTATAATCAATTTAAGAATGCCATAGAAAACTCAAAATTGGAAGAGATAAATCAGGTTGGCCGTTTAAACAATAAATGGTTTGCAATAAAGCGTTATCCCAAACAGGAGAATCCGATGTTGTATGCATACGATGCCGGCGGCAAGGAAACTTTGTTGATGGATCCGGTAAAGGAATTTCCGCAAATAAAAAGTAAGAACGTTTCTCTGGCAAGCATTGTAACGAGTCCCGGTGAGCGTTTTGTTTCATATATGGTTATTGCAGGGGGAAATGAAATGGAACCGTTAGAAGTGATAAATGATACAAAAACAGGCAGAAAAAACATTGAACCGACTTTCAGCGGCGGGAAAAAAATGCCCGCGGCATTTGATGACAGGTACGATTCTGTTATGTATTATTATTATGCCCCTTTCCGTCACGAAGGCGATCCGGTAAACTGGTGGGACAGCATGCTGGTTTATAAACACTCCATAGGTGCAGACAATGTGAAAGATGAAATGATAATTGATTTTGCCTCACAAAAAATACAGCGTAATCTTCGTGAAGGTGCAGATCTTGCCATGCCCTACAAAAGCGATTGGGCAATTGCCGCTGTAAAAAACCTTGTAAGTAAAGAGTTGCGACTTTATACAACACCCAAAAAAAGCCTCTCTGCTACTTCTGAATGGATTAAGATCTGTGACTATGAGGACGGCATTATCAGTTATATTGTTCAGGGCGACAATATTTACATGATGACCTATAAAGATGCGCCGCGTTTCAAGATCATCAGCACAACCCT
>JBGTJG010000245.1:0-9044 GCA_041745235.1 Ferruginibacter sp.
GTTTTTTAAAAAGTTCTTTTACAATCGGTATAATTTCATCATCTGCAGATGTAAAATTAATACTGCATTGCCGGGAATTTGTTTCAAAATCAGGGTACCGGATCTTAACAGAAACGCAACCGGCAACTTTCTCTTCCTGCCGCAATTCATAACATATCTTTTCTGTAAAACGTACAAGTTCATTATTGATGAATTGCAGATCAGTCACAGGTTCATCAAATGTATTTTCGGAGGATATTGACTTTGATTCGCGGTAGGGAGTTACTTCTCCAAAATGCAAACCTTCGCTTTTTAGCTTTAATTCAGCCCCGCGGTTGCCTAGTTTTTCTTCCAAGAATGCCGGTGATGCATCAGTTAGTTGTCCGATCGTATTTATACCAATGTAAGCCAAAACTTCTTGCGCATGGCCGCCTACTCCCGGAATCTCGCCCACATGCAGCGGTGCAAGAAATTCCTTTTCTTTACCAAAGGGCACCTGCAGATAACCGTTTGGCTTTGCCTGGTTGGTTGCGATTTTTGCCATCATTTTATTAGAAGAAAGCCCGAACGAAATAGGTAGACCTGTCTCTTTGATGATCTCGTTTCGCAGATTGATCGTGAATTGTAAAGGATTAAAAAATTTATCCATGCCCGTGAGATCGATATAAAACTCATCTACAGACGCTTTTTCAAACAACGGAGCTTTGGCTGCGATAATTTGTGTGACCCAACGGGAATAACGGCTGTATTCACCTCTTGTTCCTTTTACAAAAACAGCTTGCGGGCAAAGTTGCCGCGCTTTAGATGATGGCATAGCTGAGTGGATACCAAATTTTCTTGCTTCGTAACTGCAAGCGGCTACCACTCCCCTATCCCTGCCACCAACAATTACCGGTTTGCCTTTCAGGGATGGATCATTTAAGATCTCTACGGATACAAAAAATGAATCCAGATCATAATGTGCTATTATGCGTTGTTGCTGAGTGCTCACTCTTGTGAATTTATGATTTACCCTCCGTAGATATCCAGCAAACCTTCCGGGACTTCTACGTAGACTTTTTTCTTTTTATCGTCCATTTTTATCAGGTTATCTGCATGCACGGGGATAAGCGCTTCATTTCCTTTATACATGATGGTGCAGAGGATCTGGTGGGG
Organism: Ferruginibacter sp.; assembly: GCA_041745235.1. GTDB lineage: Bacteria > Bacteroidota > Bacteroidia > Chitinophagales > Chitinophagaceae > Ferruginibacter. The sequence continues at coordinate 1,135 of JBGTJG010000245.1, forward strand.
CTGTTCATTCACTTCTATGATTTCGCCTAGGTTCGTCTCGCCATCTATCATTTCATATCCTAATAATGCTATCGGCGCAGATTTAGCAGCATATCTTTTGAAATCGTCTTCCTGCAGCCATACATCTTTCGGGGTGTACTTCCGTGCGGCTTCTTTATTTTCTATTCCTTCAAGCGTTACATAAATTTCCGTGTCATTTTTCACCGTAATTTTTTTTATAAAATGCGGGAGAAAATTATCTTTTGTTTGTTCGGTAAAAAGCGCTTCCAATCCTTTAAGCGCTGTTTTCTTTCCAAGGCTATGTTGCAGGATAAGTTCGCCGGTGAGGCCATGGCTTGCTGCGAATTTCCCTATTTTAAAATATTGCATTATTTACGCTTCTTTTTACAAAAGTATTATTGTTTATTTATCGGTGCACCGGAAAAGATGATCAGAGAACTGAACCTGAAGTGTGCGACGCCACCGAAACTGATCAGGGAACAAATGCCCGTACCATAAAAAAGTCCCGCAAAAATGCGGGACTGAATTTTTTTCATCAGAAAAATTACTCTGCTGTTTTTGTTTCTTCAGCTTCCGGTGTTTCCGTGGCTGTAGCTTCTGCCGTGGGTGCTTCCGTCTCCGGGGCTGCCGCTGCAGTTGTTTCTTCAGGAGCATTTTCTTCTGCAGGAGTTTCTGCTTCAGGTGTTGCGGTTGCTTTAGGAACTTCCGTTTCTACTTTTTTCACAACAGGAACATTGCGTTTTTCCCGGCTTGCTGCTTTATCAGCTCCCTGGCGCTTTGCTACATGTTGCTCGTGCTCACTGCTCCAGGTAGTAAATTTTTCCATTGCAGCAGCTTCATCAAATAAGCCGAGGCCTACACCGCGAAGCAAATGCTTAAGGTACAATACGCCTTTGAAGCTAAGGATGCGACGAACAGTATCGGTAGGTTGAGCACCTTTCTGCAGCCAGTCCAATGCTTTCTGACGGTCGATCTGTATGGTGGCAGGAACCGTTAGAGGATTGTAAGAACCAAGTTTCTGGATAAATTTCCCGTCACGCGGGCTGCGGCCATCCGCAATAACGATGAAGTAGAACGGTCTTTTTTTAGAACCGTGTCTTTGTAATCTCATTTTTACAGCCATAAAAAATAGAAATTTTTTTGGGTGTGATTAAATATTGTTAAGTCCCTTAGAAAAGGGGACGGCAAAGATAAGGAGTCAGCTATAAATACACAAATAAAAAGGTTAAACACTGAATTAAATCTAAAGCCCTTACCCGCATGGCTTTATGCAAATCATTTGCCCTGAGAAAGTATATTTTTTGCTATAGGCCGGAGCAACTTTACCCATTTAGAATACTGTTGTGCCGAAGGATGAAGTCCATCAAATGCCTGTAATGTCGGGTTCCTTCTCCCTTTTCGGGAAATAGGTGTAATGTTTATAAAACTTACACCTGCCCGGAGCGTGATCTCTTTTTGTGCTTTATTAAAGCTGTTGATCTGTTTACTTATTGTACGGGCTTCACCTGCGGACAGAGTGGCGGCGAACTGGGTTACACCATAATCAGGAACAGAAATTACTATTACATTTTTCTTATCGCCGGCATATTTTATTGCCTCCTGCAGTAGGAAACTGAATTCTGTTTTAAATTCTTCCAAAGACCTGCCTTGGAATTGATTATTTACACCAATTAGTAAGGTAACGAGATCGTATTTTTTTTGATCCGGTGGTGTTAGCTGCAGGCTGCTGATCAAATTACCTGTAGTCCACCCGGTGCGGGCTCTTATTTCAGGATCATTGATGTTTAGTCCTCTGCTTCTCAGGATGGCCGCGAGTTGATTTGGAAAGTTTTCCCGACTTGCAACGGACTCCCCGATTGTGTAAGAATCACCAAGAGCGAGATAGCTTTTGGCAGTTGTATCCGGATAGCTTGTATGAGCGGAATAGGTTTTACCGGAAAAGGCATTGTTCATCAACATAAAGCTGACGACCAATAAAAAACCATAATGCCCTAGTCTGAAAAAATTCATTGTTTTTTTGAGATACGGGAAGATAAGCAGAGAAGATGCTAACAGTTTGAGAATTCGGATAAAGACATCTGATTATTTAGTGTATGACTGTATTTTATTTAAATCTTACAAAATCATTTGGGTAATACATTTTGGAATTGTATTTTTGCTGCCCTTAACGAAAGGAGAGATGCCTGAGAGGCCGAAAGGAACGGTTTGCTAAATCGTCGTACGGGTTAAACTGTACCGTGGGTTCGAATCCCACTCTCTCCGCAGATCTTTTTGAAGTTAAAATTAGTACCAACTAACTGCTTTTGAGTTCGGGATGTAGCGTAGCCCGGTTATCGCGCCTGGTTTGGGACCAGGAGGTCGCAAGTTCGAATCTTGCCATCCCGACTTTCCCCATGTAAACCTTCTGATTTTTCAGAAGGTTTTTTTGTGTCCGGAAAACTGATCCGGCGTTAGTTTACCCGCAAAATCGTACTCCTTGTTTTAGGGAATTGATCTACACGGCGACAAAAAAGTAATACATCACCGTTTTATGAAAGGTACAGTTGTTGCTGACAGTCAGTAAAAAATATTTGGACACTTATATCCTGATTCTGATCGTAATAGGACTTGCAGCACTTGGCATGGCGTGGATGCCCGCATTTACCAAGACCACTAAAATTTCATACAGCATTTTATATGTGGCAGTGGGTGCTGCGCTGTTTGCAACGACAGGCAATATTCTTCCCCTTCCGGATCCGATATCCAAAAACACTGTAACGATACGCCTTACAGAAACGATCGTGCTGGTTTCCCTTATGGGTTCGGGGCTAAAAATTGACCGGCCGTTTTCGCTGCGCAACTGGCGGGTTCCTTTACGCTTAGTGAGCATTACAATGCTTCTTTCCATTGCAGGAGTAACAGCCATCGGCTATTATGGCCTGGGATTCGGAATTGCAGCTGCAGCATTATTGGGAGCAGTGCTGGCGCCTACCGATCCGGTGCTCGCAGCCGATGTACAGGTAGAGGGTCCTATGGAAGGTGACCGGACGCATTCAAAAATGGCCCTTACTGCAGAAGCGGGGATGAACGATGGCACGGCCTTTCCGTTTACGTGGCTGGCTATTATGCTGGCCACAGGTGAGCTTGCTGCTAAAGGCTGGTCGGGTTGGTTACAGTATGAACTTTGTTACAAGCTCCTCGCCGGTGTGGGTATCGGTTATTTGCTCGGAAAGATCCTGGGATGGCTGTTTTTTAAGCTGCCCGAGGAGGTAGAAGTAGCCAGGGTACGGGATGGTTTTGTTGCTCTTTGTGCTACACTGCTTGTTTATGGCCTTACAGAAGCAGCCCATGGCTATGGATTTATCGCGGTCTTTGTATGTGCTGTAACAATGCGGGGTATGGAGCGCCATCATAAAATGCACAAAACACTGCACGAGTTTACGGATCAGATTGAACGGTTATTAGTTTGTATCGTATTGTTGCTTTTTGGCGGCAGCCTTGTATCGGGCTTGTTAGACGAGCTTGATTGGAAGCTTGCAGCAGCAGCGTTGTTTTTTGTGCTGGTTCTCCGGCCTGTTATTGGGGTGATCAGCCTTTGGGGCACAGGACTTCACATAAAAGAAAAAATGGCAATTGGTTTTTTTGGCATCAAGGGTATAGGTTCATTTTATTACCTCGCTTTCGCTTTGGCTCAAGCTTCATTTCCGGAAGGAGAAAGGCTGTGGGCCGTGACTGCCTTTACCGTACTTCTGTCAATTATCGTACATGGACTTACGGCAACCTCGGTGATGAAAACCCTGGAGGTGAGGTTTAAAGAGAAAAACCGCACCCGGCAACAGGATGCTAAGGAACAGGCCCAAACTCCGCAGACATGATTCTTTTTTTTCAGGTCACTTAAACCATCCTTTAATTTTCTTCATAAAACTGCCGGTGCTTTTTTCCTTTTTTTCGGATCCGATCAAAAAGCCATAGGGCTTTAACGGTTCCGCATTATCGCAGATAACTTTAAATATACCCAGTAACGGAATGGCCAGAATTAATCCGGGTATGCCCCATACCGTTTCTCCCAAGACAAGCGCAATAATGGTAAAAAGCGGATTGATATTCACTTTAGATCCTACAACAAGCGGCTCAATAATGTACGATTGAATAAATTGAACAACCCCATAAGTAATAAGGATTCCTATGATCACCGAATTCCCACCGCCCTGCGTTAATGCCATCAGCAGGGTCACCGCAGTCCCGGCAATGTTACCAACAAAAGGAATAATTTCTAAGATCCCGCAAAGTATGGCGAAAAAAAGCCCGTTTTTAACGCCGGCAATAGAGAACCCAATGCCGTACATAATCCAGAGCAATACGATCATAAAGGCTAAACCTGATACGTAATGCCCTGCCACCTTTGATGAATTGTACAAAACTTTTGTGACCTTTTCTTTCTCTTCGGCAGGAGATAGTTTTAAAACGAAGAGTTTTAAATGTCTTCTGTAAAACAGCAATAGAAATATATAAACAAAAACCAGGATCGTATCTACCAAAATACCCATCATTGAACCCATTATTCCCATAACTATTTTTCCCGCGCCACCTGTCCCCGACTCTTGCTGCTTTTTCATCATCTCCTCCTGCTTCGCCGGTGAAATTCCAAAGGTGTTGCTTAATGTTTTCTTTAATTTTCCGATACCGGAAGTCACTTTTTCTTCCATTCCTGCAAAATCCTTTGACAGATCCGATATCTGCCAGGTAATTAACGCAATGATTCCGCCGATAAAGAGTATAAAAATAAACACACAGGCAGCTGAAGAAAGCCCTCTGCCAACACCTTTTTTTTCCAGACGTGCGGACAAAGGCAGAAACAACATAGCTAATAATCCGGCAATGGTTAACGGTACTAAAAAAGGTTTAGCAAAATATAACCCTGCAAATACTGCAAAAAAAATTATCAGAATTAAAGCGGCCTTCGAAAGTGATATGGGCATAACGGTTAGTTTAGAACGAAGTATAAAAAAGTAAATTACTTAATTGAAGTTATAAATCAGCACTCCTTACTTCATGTCCATATTAAACTGCGTTTCTATCCCTAAATTTATTTATTTTTAGAAATTCACTGACACCTATTAACTGTAACTGATTCTTATGAAATATCCTCTTATACAAAATTATATTTCCGGAGAATTCACATCCGCCTCGTCTGAAAAAACTATGGACGTAATTTCTCCGATTGATGGTATGCTGCTTTCAAAAGTTCCGTTATCATCAGCCGCAGATCTTAATACAGCTGTAGCTGTCGCAAAAAAAGCATTTCCGGGGTGGAGCAAAACACCGATAAAAGAAAGAGTACAAGTCTTCTTCCGTTACAAAACATTGCTGGAAAAAAATCTTAAAGAACTGGCAGAATTGTGCAGTGAAGAAAATGGCAAAACCTACGGGGAATCCGTTGCTGAAATTGAAAAATGTATAGAGCTGACGGAATTTGCTACCTCCCTGCCTCAATTGGTTACGGGAGAGATATTAGAAGTGAGTCGTGGCGTGGAATGTAAAACTGAGCATGTGGCTTTGGGTGTAGTGGCATCTATTGTACCTTTTAATTTTCCCGCAATGGTGCCTAATTGGACTCTGCCGAATGCGATCGCTCTGGGCAATTGTATGATCATGAAGCCATCGGAAAAAGTGCCGCTGAGTTGCGGGCGACTTGCAGAATTATTGAAAGAAGCCGGATTGCCGGATGGTGTATTCAACATTGTCCACGGTGATGTGGAAATCGTAAATGCTATCTGCGACCATCCTGATATTGAAGCAGTGTCCTTTGTAGGCTCTACTAAGATTGCAAAGATCGTTTACCAACGTGCTACCTCTAATTTTAAAAGATGCCTGGCATTAGGCGGTGCAAAAAATCACCTGATGGTTTTACCGGATGCCATCCCTGCCATGACCGCACAAAATGTAGCTGCAAGCATGAGCGGCTGCGCAGGACAGCGCTGTATGGCAGCGAGTGCTATGATTGGTGTGGGTGATGTAGATGATATCATTAATAAAATTTGTGATGAAGCAAGAAAAATTGTTCCCGGCGAAAATCTCGGACCTGTTATAAATAAAGAATCTCAAAAACGGATTGAACAATACATTACTGATGCGGAAAATGACGGTGCAACAATCTTAGTTGACGGACGAAAAACAATCGTTAAGGGAAAAGAAAATGGCACCTACATTGGTCCTACTGTTATCGATCACGTAAAGCCTGAAATGAGTGTGGCAACAGAAGAAATATTCGGCCCGGTAATATCAATCATTCGTACAAAAACGGTTGATGAAGCCTTGGCTATCGAGAATGCAAATCCTTATGGCAATGCAGCTTCGGTGTTCACACAAAACGGCGGCATGGCGAGATATATTATAGACAGAGCCAGCGCCGGAATGATAGGCGTGAATGTAGGCGTACCCGTACCCCGTGAGCCATTCAGCTTCGGCGGGTGGAATGAAAGTAAATTCGGTGTGGGAGATATAACCGGAAAGAGCTCTATCGAATTCTGGACAAAATTAAAAAAATCGACAACGAAATGGAATGCAGATGCGGGTGTTAATTGGATGAGCTGAAAACGCGGATTATTAAGATCCTTATGATTTACGCAAATCTATTATAACAAATCATGACAATCTGCGTTCAGTAAAAATTAAAAAAAATGAATTCAACAAAAACAATTTCAGAATCAGCAGAAATAATTCAGGACAATCTTGATCACACCTTGTTTTCCTGGAGCAAGCAAAAAGGAATAGCACCAATTGCCGTAAATTATGCGGAAGGTGTTTACCTCTATGATTATGATGATAAAAAATATATTGATTTTTCTTCCGGGTTAATGAATGTAAACATCGGGCATGGGAATCAAAGGATTACTGATGCTGTAGTAAAGCAAATGCAGGAAGTGGCATATGTAACGCCGAGCTGTGTTACCAAAGCCCGCGGTGAATTGGGCAAAAAACTTGCAGAAATTTGTCCCGGAGATCTGAACAAAGCATTCTTTACTTTATGCGGTGCAACATCCATTGAGAATGCGTTGAAGCTTGCAAGACTTTATACCGGCAGACATAAAATACTCAGTCGTTACCAGTCTTTCCATGGCGCATCGTACGGCGCTATGTCTGCAGGCGGTGATCCGCGTAAAATCCCTGCTGATGCTCAACAGGCACCCAACTTCATACATTTTGATCTGCCTAATATTTACCGCTGGAATTACGGTGAAGAGAATTTATTAAAAGAAGCAGTCAGCAGTTTGGAGCGCATCATTGCATATGAAGGGCCCGGGAATATCGCTGCGATAATTTTGGAAGGTGAATCCGGAACATCAGGTTGCCTGCAGTATCCCAAAAATTATTTAAAAGCAGTAAGAGAAATTTGTGATAAGAACGGCATGCTGCTTATAATGGATGAAGTCATGAGCGGCTTTGGCAGAACCGGGAAATGGTTTGGATTTCAAAATCACGATATCATCCCGGATATGATCGCTATGGCTAAAGGCCTTACCTGCGGATACCTTCCTTTAGGTTGCCTGATGGTGAGTGATAAAATTGCTGCAAAATATGATGATGCTATGTTGCCGCTTGGGCTCACTTATTCTGCACATCCCGTGAGTTGCGCAGCTGCAGTAGAGACATTGAAAATATATGAGGACGATAACTTGATAGAAAATGCCGTAGCTATGGGGAAATACATTGAGGAAAAGGTTAAAGAAATGATGGCAATTCATCCTAGCATTGGTGATTTCAGGAATACAGGTTTGTTGGGTTGTATAGAATTGGTTAAAAACAGGGATACGAAAGAACCGATGGCTCCCTTTAATGCAAAACCTGATGAAATGGTTGTTATGAATAAAGTTGCCGCAAAGATCAGGGAGCTTGGAATGTACACATTTGTGAGATGGAGTTATATTTTT
>JBGTJG010000246.1:0-9452 GCA_041745235.1 Ferruginibacter sp.
TAGGGTTATTTGATACCGGCAATTTTAAGATCGGTGATACACTTACAGAAGGGGAGCAGTTTTATTTTACCGGCATCCCCGCATTTTCCCCGGAGATTTTTAAAGAGGTGATCAACAAAGATCCGATGAAGACCAAGCAGCTGGAGAAAGGCCTGTTGCAGCTCACAGATGAAGGTGTGGCGCAGCTTTTCACACAGTTTGGCGGAAATAAAAAAATAATCGGTTGTGTAGGAGAATTGCAGTTTGAAGTTATCCAATACCGCTTATTGCATGAATACAGTGCATCGGTACAAATGAACAACCTGCCGTTCTTTAAAGCCTGCTGGCTCACGGCAAAAGATCCCAAAAAACTTGAAGACTTTATAAAATACAAGCAGGCAAATATCGCTGAAGATAAGGACGGCCATGTCGTTTACTTAGCGCAGAGTGAATGGTTCTTAAACACCGAGATCAGTAATAACCCTGATATTGAGTTTCATTTTACAAGTGAGATACATAAATAGGGAATTGGTTGATTAGTTTATTGGTAATTAGGAATTTGGATTCGCTACTCTGCGAAATTTTCCTCCGGCTATTTTCTCTGCGGTGAATTTATTAGTTTGCTTTATGTACAAAATGGATAAAACTGTTTGTAAAGCAATGACTCATGCAGAAGCGGAAAAGGCTAAGCTATTTCCGCCTGAAACTACTTATGGTCAAAGGCTTGCGGAAGCTTGGTACCTTACATGCAGCGCATACGGCATAGATCATAAAAACCCACCTAAGATGGATAAATCCATTGGCTCATCAAGAAAGAATTCGAAATAAACTATCATCTAAACTTTACATGCGGTCAGTTAATCTTTCCATATTTCACTCAAGGGGACGTTTACCCTGCAATCATCTTCGATTTCAAAATCAAAACTGCCATCGTTATTAGCCGCCACCAATTGATAATGCTCATTTGACAATTCGTAAATTTCTATACTGTTTGTATTGATATCTATGATCAGGTAATACCTGATTTTTTGCTGCTGATAGATCTCATATTTGGTGTTGCGATCTTTTAAGGCTGTAGTAGGTGAAAGTATTTCTGCCACAAGTAAGGGTGCAAAATCTAAAAACTTAGGCCCGGGAGATTTGCAAAGAACAAGCATGTCCGGTTGTAAAATAGTATCTTCCTGCACTTTATAATCTACCGGCAGATATGCTTTACAGTTTTTGCATTTTTTTAAGGCAACAGAAAATTCCGTAACAAGTAATGCAGCAATCAGCTGGTGCCGCGGTACAGGCATTGGACTCATGGCAATAGGAGAACCCTCAATTAATTCCCAATTCCCTTCCCAATGAAGGTAATCTTCATAGGTATAATGAGGTAATATTTTGTGAACCAATCCCATTTACTAAAGTTAAGAAATTCTTTAAACACCTGTATAATTATGCGGGCTTATCGCCTTCAACTCCTTTTTTAATGCAGCGGATATTTTCAATGAATTGATAAAACTATGCATTGAATTTTTATTGATCCCTCCCTTTCCTCTGGTCAGTTCTTTTAACGCTTCATAAGGCTGCGGATAATTTTCGCGGCGCAGAACCGTTTGTATAGCTTCTGCTACAACCGCCCAGTTATTTTCCAAATCGGTTTTTATTTTCTCTTCATTCAGGATAAGTTTCCCCAAACCTTTTTCTATAGAAGAAAATGAAATAATGGTATGTGCTATGGGTACGCCGATGTTTCTCAATACCGTACTGTCCGTGAGATCCCTCTGCAAGCGGCTGATTGGAAGCTTAGCTGAAAGATGCTCCAGTATTGCATTTGCAAGGCCCAGGTTTCCTTCTGCATTTTCAAAATCGATAGGGTTTACTTTATGGGGCATGGCGCTGCTCCCCACTTCGCCTTTTTTAGTTTGCTGTTTGAAATAATCCATGCTGATGTATGCCCACATGTCTCTGCACAGGTCCATCAGGATCGTATTAATGCGTTTTATGGCATCAAAATGTGCGGCGAGCGCATCATAATGCTCTATCTGTGTAGTGTATTGCTGCCTTTGCAAGCCGAGGTTATTTTCTAAGAATTCATCAGCGAATTTTGCCCAGTTCTGTTTTGGGTACGATACATAATGCGCATTAAAATTTCCGGTGGCACCGCCAAATTTCCCCATAAATGGAATGTAGCTGAACAGTTGGATTTGGTTTTCCAAGCGCTCAACAAATACCATTATTTCTTTTCCCAGCATAACCGGCGAGGCTGGTTGCCCGTGTGTACGTGCAAGCATAGGTACATTAGCCCATTGCTTTCCAAGTTTATATAAATGATGCTGCAGATTTATAAGCGAGGGCAGGTATTCATATTCTACCGCATCTTTCCAAAGCATGGGAACAGCAGTATTATTTATATCCTGCGAGGTAAGGCCAAAATGAACCCATTCTTTTAAAGCGCCGGTTCCCGGCTGTTCAAGCTTTTCTTTCAAAAAATATTCAACCGCTTTTACATCGTGGTTGGTTATGCTTTCTGTCTTTTTTATTTGTAATGCATCTTCTTCTGTAAAATCTTCGACCAATAGGCGAAGCGCAGATTTCAACTTAGCATCAATTTTAAAAAATTTCTTTTCACTCAGTACAATAAAATATTCCACTTCTACTTTTAGCCTGTACCTGATAAGCGCATACTCGGAAAAGTACGCTGCAAGATGGGATGTTGCTTTATTGTATCTGCCATCAGCAGGAGAGATAGCGGTGAGCGGGGAAAGTTGCATAAAGAAAGCGTTTGAAGTAGATTTGCGCAAATTTAAACGAAAGGCATTGGACAGAAAAATAAGGGTTGCGGCAGTAAGCTATCTGAATACAAAACCGCTGATCTATGGTTTTGAAAAAGGGATGATGAAGGAAAGCGTAGAGTTGATAAAAGATTACCCGGCAAACGTAGCAGATATGCTTATAAACGGCGATGCGGATATTAGCCTCTTGCCTGTCGCAGCGATTCCGTTGTTGAATGAACATCATATAATTTCAGATTATTGTATAGGATCTGAGGGAGAAGTAGGAAGTGTATGTCTTTTCAGTGAAGTCCCGATAAACGACATAAAAACCGTTTTATTAGATCACGAAAGCAGAACTTCAGTAGAATTATTGAAAATACTGCTCAGAGATCATTGGAAGGTAAATCCTGTTTGTATGAATTCTTCGCAGGGTTATGAGGAACAGATTAAAGGCAGCATTGCAGGTCTGGTGATTGGAGACAGAGCTTTTAAACAAAGAAAAAAAACCGGGTATATTTACGATCTCGGCGCTGCCTGGAAAGCATTAACGGGGTTGTCATTTGTGTTTGCCGTATGGGTAGCAAATAAAAAATTGCCTGAGGGGTTTATTCTGAATTTTAATGCCACCTCCGGCGAAGGGTTTAACCATATCCCGGAAATAATAGCAGCAAACCCGTATGAATTTTATGATCTGCAAAAATATTACACAGATAATATAAGTTATTCCTTAGATGAAAAAAAGAGAAGTGGGATGAAAGAATTCTTTAAAAGATCGGGAATGATGATATCATAAAACTTTAATCCTGAAACATCTGGCCTTCTTTATTTCCGAAGCCTCAATCTTTTCATCATTTTACCGGCAGTGAGACTGAGCTCATCACTTACATTCATGCTCAGGATAGCCGGCACATAAAGCGCAGCAAAAAACACCGTGCGAAAAACAGTATCCAGATAAATATTACCAATAAATGGCAGTGCATACGCTGCATAAAATGTAATGAAGCTGACCAGTATAATTTTCAGATGGGGAAAGCCGTATGGCTGCCAGCCATATTTCCGGTAAATAAATATAAATCTGGTAAGGTTAAAAACGAACACAGAAATGAGGGTGGCATATGCTCCGCCGATAATCCCGAAACGGGTTATCAGAATAAAGTTGAGCGGTAATGCAAAAAGTGTAAGAATAACATTGGTGTAGAAATCAAATTTCCAATTGCCGGAGGTGCCGATAATCTGTCCGTTCATACCGGTACCAAGATCAATAATTTTCGCTATACCCATAATGAAAACAATCTTCGGTACTTCCTCAAAATTCTTCCCGAGAAAAACGGAAAGGTTATTTACATTAAGCATAACCAGGTTAAAAATAAAAAATGCAGCTACTAATAATGTAACAGTACTTTTTTTGTAAACAGAGAATATATTAGCATAATTCTTTTCCCGCCAGGATTCTGCGATAACAGGTGTGGCTATGGATGTTATGCTGCGCATAGGCAGATCCATCAGTGATGCCAGGTAAGACCCCAGTAGAAAAACTGCAGTGGCTTCAAGGCCCTTCAATCCGAGTACTACAAACGAATCCATAGTGCGGGAGGCAATGTTAAGAAAGGTTGCACCAAACACGAACATGCCAAAAGTGAACATTTTGTATTTGAGTCGTACGGTCAGCTTGCTTATCCTTAAATTAAAATTAAAATCTCCTGTGCGGCGCAGAATAATAAACAAAATAATTACAGGAATTAAATAAAGGAAACAAAACAGATCAATGAATTGCTGTGTGGTTATAATTTTGTACCATCCTGCCAAAATGAGTACCGTTGTGAGCAGACGAACAAGGGTTTCTTTAAGAAAATTACTTTCAACAGATCTTTTCAGGGTCCAGGCAAATGATTCCAACCACGCATAAGCGAGCATGAGAAATGTAAGCGGGTAAACAAGAGTGAAATTTTCAGCAAACAGAGGCGCCTTTCCAAGTTTCCTGATGATAAATTCCCGGAAAATGAATCCACCGAGGCAAACCAGGAGAAAACCTGCAAGACAAATAAGGCCGGTGATCACAGGGAGATCATTTTCGTTTTTCTTTAAATGATGCCTGTAAAATGGAGAAAATTTGTAGATAACAGGTACACAACCTAATGTGGCAAGCATAGAAAGAACTACTCCAACATCCAAAAATGCCCTTGTGAGTCCGTTTACATCAAGAGAAGTAAGTTTGGGAAATAGAAAAAGAATGTTTATCCCCCCGATTGCAAATCCTATGAGTAAAAAAAAGGAAGATTTAAGGGCCTGTTTCTGAATAATGCCCATTTAGTATTTACGTATTAAGTTCGATGATTGGTGCTGATCCGGGTTTTTACGTTGAAGCATGTGCTATATTTCTAAAGTCTTATGTCTACTTTTGCAGCCTAAAAGTAATGAATTAAATGGCAGAAACTCTGGGTATGCTTTGTGATAAGCTCACCATCGTAAAGCTGAAAGAATATCACACGGAAGATGCGCAAAGACTGCAGAGCCTGGCGTTACAGTCGTCTCAGCTTAAGGAAGAAATTGATCAATATCTGCATGATGCAGTTTCCGGCAACATTTTGCCTGAAAAAATGAGTTTTGCCTCAAACAAGGTTTTTAAAAAAGAAGGGAACACGGTACAGGAAGTTGAGGGTAACGTAGGTGAGATATTTTACCGACTTGCCGATGTAAATTGCAGGCTGTGGCATCAACAGGAAAAAGTCTATGAATTTGAAACTGTAGCACCGCATGAAAAAGATAACGTGGTAAAACAGCTTGCATTGCTGAACCTGGAGAGAAATAAATGTATTGATGCGATTAACTCATCGCTCACAGAACTCATAGAAAAATAAATTAACCAAAACTGATGCATATCCGTAAAAGAAATACCTGTCGTGTCTGCGGCTCTTCTTCATTAAAAAAAGTGATAGATCTCGGGCCGCAGTATTTGCAGGGAAGCTTTATAAAGGAAGGGAAGGAAATGCCCAGCCTGCGAAAAATCGATTGTACTTTGGTAAGATGCAACCCCGAGGAAGATGAAAATGCCTGCGGCCTCTTGCAGATGGAGCATTCTGTACCATCTGAAATTTTGTATGCTGCGTATTGGTACAGGAGCGGCACCAATGATACTATGCGCAATCATCTTAAAAACATTGTTGATAGTGTGGTAGATACAGTAGGAGAGGCAAAACATCCCTGTGTTCTTGATATAGGTTGCAATGACGGAACCTTGCTGGGTTATTATCCCAAAAATTTTATCAAATACGGCTGCGATCCCAGTGATGTAGCTCAGGAAGTAAAAGAGGCGACAGTTGTGCAGGATATTTTCCCTTCGGATGAACTGTTTAAAATTTTGGAAGGTAAAAGAATGGATGTGATTACTTCCATTGCTATGTTTTATGATCTGGAGGATCCCGTAGAATTTGTAAGAGGAATAAAAAGGTTTTTATCATCAGGCGGTGTATGGGTGTTTGAAATGAGCTATATGCCCCGCATGCTGGAGCTGGATAGTTATGATACAATCTGCCATGAGCATTTAGAGTTTTACAGCCTCGCTATTTTAGAAAAGATCCTTTCAATGGGAGGGATGAAGGTTTTTAAAATTTCTTTTAATGACATCAATGGAGGCAGCATTCGTTGTTATGCCACACACAAAGAAAACAGCAAGCACGATCGTAAAGAAAATGAGGTATTACTGAATGAGATACGTCACAAGGAGTTTGACCTGGAACTTGACACTGATAAACCTTATGAGGCTTTTCAAAAAAGAATAGAAAAACTGAAAGATGAATTGCACGACCTGCTCGTAAAGCTGAAGAAAAAAAAGAAGGTAGTTCACATTTACGGCGCATCCACAAAAGGAAATACAATTTTACAATGGTGCGACATTGATAACAGTCTTATTGAGTATGCAGCAGAGCGTAATCCTGATAAATACGGTGCAAGGACGCTTGGCACAGATATTCCCATCATAAGTGAAGAAGAGAGCCGGGCTATGAATCCCGACTATTATCTAGTATTGCCTTGGCATTTTAAAGAGGAATTTTTGGTGAGGGAGAAGGCAGCCTTAGATAAAGGAACTGCGTTTATCTTTCCTGTTCCGCAGGTGGATATTTTTAAAAAGTAGATTTAAGTAACTGCCCACATTCATATTGGATCCACAATGATTATTATTTACAAAAAACTTCTTCAATTTATCAGGGCTTTAACTTACATCAGTTTTTCAAAAAATTACAAAGAATATCTCAGTTACGCTCAGGCAGGAGAGGACAGGGTTTTAAAATTCCTCTTCACGTCAATGGGAATCAAGAAAATCACTTATTTAGAAGTTGGTACAAATAATCCAATTGACATTAATAATACTTATCTTTTTTATGTAGGAGGGAGCAGGGGTGTTTGTATAGAGCCTAACCCTACTCTAATCCCAAAGATTAAAAAAAGGCGTCCTGAGGATATATGTCTTAATATAGGAATTTCAGGAAATAATGAGACTAAAGAACTGGATTTTTACATATTCGATAATTCAGATTCTGAAAAAGGTTTGAGTACTTTTTCGCAGCAGGAAGCTGAGCATGTACACAATACAACCCATATTAAGATTGCTGAAGTAAAGAAAGTACCTGTTACTACTATGGAGAATATTTTTAGTCAATATTTTCCGGAAAAAGCGCCCGATTTAATCTCAATAGACGTGGAGGGATTAGATCTTGAAATATTACAATCTATCAACTTTACAGCACATCGTCCTGTTGCAGTTTGTGTGGAAACTGTGAATTTCACCCAAAGCCATATAAAAATAAAAAATAGGGATATTATTAATTATATGGAATCCCAAGGGTATTTTGTTTACGCAGATACAGGAATCAATTCCATTTTTGCGGATAAATCCCTTTTTTAAATTCTGAAAAATGTGTCGGTAAGATGAAAAAAATATTACAAAAGATATTGCGCAAACTCGGATATACACTGAAGAGAACAGATCCTTATAAAGAACAATTGCCTATTGTAAACAGGGGGAAAGATATTATTAAAAAAATATCACCGGACCTCACTATTCTGAACGGGCCTTTTAAAGGAATGAAATATCCTTCTCTTGATATTACAGAGCTTACACTTGCACCAAAAATAACCGGTAGTTATGAAGGGCATCTTAATCCGCTTATAAATGAAATATCAAAAGTACCTTTTAATAATATCATAGATATAGGCTGCGCAGAAGGTTATTACGCAGTAGGATTTGCAAGGTTGCTGCCCGAAAGCACTGTTCATTGTTATGATATTAACGAAAAGGATCTGGAGTTTTGCAGGAAGATGGCAGATCTTAATAATGTACATAATCTTACTTATAATAAACTCTGTTCTCCTGAAACGCTTATTAATTTTAATTATGGAGCACGTTCTTTAATTTTTTGCGATTGTGAAGGGTATGAGCTGCACCTTTTTACAGATAGTGTGATAAAAGCGCTCTATCAAACAGACGTGCTTGTAGAAATGCATGATGTACTTAATCCAGTAATTTCCGAAACTCTTCTCAGCAGATTCAGTAAAACGCATAATGTTGAAGTCATCAACAACAGCAATATGAACTATTCACAATTGCAGGGCCTCAACGAGATTACTCCGGGTGATAGGGCTTTTGCAGTGTACGAACACAGGGGCGGGCTATATCAGAATATTTTTATGGAATGGGCTTTTTTTTCACCGAAAAAAAGTGGAAATGCCCGAACAAACTAAGGTCGTTCTTGACGGAACTTTATTTGCCGAATGTCAGATGCAGGGAGCCAACAGGGACGGAATGATGCGGCTTACAGAGGATATTACTCAAAGGCTTGTTTTAAACCAACAGCTTGATATTAGTTTTGCAAGTACACTTTTTATAGAAAAATATGACACTTCGCTGAAAAATTTTGTTGCTGCACATTATCCGAATCATTTAGACAATGTCTTTTCCAAAAACCCTCCTTTACTATCAAATATTCTTAAGTGGAAGCAATTATTCAGAAAAAGACTCCCGAATCTTCCTATAAGCCCTTATTATAAAGAATTAAATAATCAGGATCTTTTCCATTCCTTTTATTACCCGTTTCCGGATACAGTTCTTCGTAATAAAATTAAAAGATCTATTACTTTCCTTGATATTATTCCTCTGAGATTTAACGGATATCCCGGTCATCTTATAAGCAGAACCAAACAGATTGTAGAGTGTATTGCATCTGATTATGCTATATCAATATCTAAATTCTCCAAGGAGGATTTGCTGGATTATGATAAAAGAATAAGTGCTGAAAAAGTCTTTGTAGTTCCTCTGGCTGCCTCCAAAGATTTATTTTATTGTAATAAAAATGAATCTGACAGAAGGAGAGTGAATAAGAAGTACGGATTTCCCGACAACTATTTTCTATGTCTTGCGGGTAAGGATATACGCAAAAATGTTTCGCACGTTGTAAATTGCTTTAATGAGTTTTATCTGCAGGAAAGACCGGCTGACCTTCATCTTGTTCTTACTGGTAACGGATCCCATAACAGAAGCATGCTGGATGATCTGAATATATCCAAAAAAGTAAGAGACAGAATTTTTATTCCGGAGAAATTTATAGATTCCGGGGATCTTGCCGTACTTTATTCTAATGCAGTATGTTTTTTCTTTATGTCTTTATATGAAGGATTCGGACTTCCCACGCTGGAAGCAATGCAATGCGGTGTGGCAAC
>JBGTJG010000247.1:0-14634 GCA_041745235.1 Ferruginibacter sp.
TGAAAGCAACTGCCTGATGGATGTAATACCATCGCTGTATCTTTTTGCATTCACTTCTACAGAAAGCTTTGCAATTTCTATCGGCGGAATTTTGTACAGATCATAATGCAATATCTCAAACAGCAATTCATCTCCGCCGTATGGTATATCATGTTCCGCATTTAAATAGCGCAGTATCGTAAGTATTTTATTAATGAATGCATCCTGCAGAATATTGATGCTCCGTTTGCTGAAGACCGGTATGCCTTTCAGCCGCATATAATTTGCCAGCTCCTCACCGTATTTATTTTCTTTATATATCACAGCGATCTTGCCCGGCGCAATTCCTCCTTCCAGCAAACCAAACACTTCATGTGTGATGCCCGCCATCTCTTCCTTTACTGCATTGTATTCCCGTATCTCCGGATCATGAACCAGGTGTTTGATCTTTTCATTGGATGCAACAAGTTCCTTTGTGAGCCCATCCATTTCTGTGATAAGCCGCTTGGTATTGTTGCCGATCAGTGTTTTGGAAATATTTAATATCGGCTGCGTGCTGCGGTAATTATTTACCAGCACTACTTTCATCAGGTCCTTCATGTAAGCGTTAGCGAAGTCCAGCATGTTGTCCAGGTTGGCACCCTGGAAACGGTAAATACTCTGGTCATCATCGCCCACCACAAATACATTGGGTTTGTCCCAGTAATTTATAAGAAGTTGCACTAATTTATTTTGTGTACCGCTCGTATCCTGGTATTCATCTACCAATATATACTGAAAACGTTCCTGGTAATCTGACAGCACTGCGGGGTTTTCTTCAAATGCTTTTATCACCCAGTTTATCATGTCATCAAAATCATAGCGGTTACGCTCACGCATCAGCGCCTGGTATTTTTCAAATTCATTTACTGCTGCCCGCAGCTTTTCTTTTTTTTCTATTTCATCATAATATACCGTTTTCAAATCTCCCTTGATCCATTTTCCTGCTCTGTTATTTTGGTAGATGTATTTTTCATCCGTTTTAATATTTTCTAAATATTCTTCTATTTTTTGGTGAATGAGTGTCGGCGACCACCCTTCTCTTTTCATAGCAGAGAACAACTGTCGGAGATTGTTTATTTCATAGTACACATCGCCGCGATATCGTTTGAGCGGATGGTCCTTTTCAAAATTATCAATGAGCTTTTTAAAGAGTTGAATGTTCTCCAGTTCAGAAATGGCATCGAGTGAATTCTTTTCAAACAAGTGCAGGTTATCCTGTATCACATCATTGCAAAAAGCATGGAAGGTGTATATGTGCACACGGTAAGCATCGGCACCGATGAATTGCTGCAGCCTGCGCCGCATGGCTATAGCGCCCGCATCTGTGTATGTAAGGCAAAGAATATTATCCGGAAGCGTATCTGTGCTCAGCAATATTTTCCCGATCCTTGCTGCCAGGATCTGCGTCTTTCCGGTACCCGGGCCGGCGATCACCATTACGGGGCCCTCGGTAGTATCCACTGCTTTTTGCTGCTCCGGGTTCAGCTTATCGTACTCATCATTAAACTTCTGTTCAAGTTGTTGGCGGTAAGCTTGCATAATTGTATTTAGTTTGTAATAATATTCGCCCCCGCTGAAAGTAACAAAAACCCCGTATAATAATTTTATTTCCGGCCTTCTGCTAAAAATAAATCTATGAGTAAAGTTTACAGCCTGCGCACGGTACAGATCATTCCCTGCACAATGGAAAAAGCCTGGGCATTCTTCAGTGATCCGGCAAACCTGGCGGAGATCACACCGGATAACCTGAAATTTAAGATCCTATCTGCCGGCAGCGGCGAAATGTATCCCGGGCAGATCATTGAATATTATGTGCATCCTTTGCTCGGTATTCCGCTCTACTGGATGACGGAGATAACCCATGTGCAGCACCATAAATATTTTGTGGATGAGCAGCGCTTCGGTCCATATAGCCTGTGGCACCATCAGCATCAATTTAAAGAAGTACCCGGCGGGGTGGAGATGACGGATATTGTGCATTATAAATTACCTCTTTGGTTCCTTGGAGATATTGCCAATGAGCTTTTTGTAAAAAAACAATTAAAGGAGATATTTGATTACCGGACGGAGAAAGTGAATGCGCTGTTTTAGCCCTTACCTGCTTCTTTAAATGAAAGGGAAAATCTCGAAGAGTCAAACAAGGATCAATTTAATAATGTATTTCATTACCAAATTATCAAATCAACACATTATCAAATTAGCTTATCCCGGCATCCTCGTTATATACTTCTCTATCTGCTTTATCTGATCTACGATCTGAGGCGTAGTGGGTTTAAAACCCTTTGCCTTGCGGAAATATTCTTTGGCTGCACGAAACTCTCTTTTGTTCATCATGATAGAACATAGTTGAAGGTAAGCCGCAGCATTGTTTTCATTATCAGGCAGGCCGGAGCGGAGTGCCTGGCGTATGTATGCTTCTGCTTCTTTGATGTTTCCTTTTTGCATCGCCAGCATGCCCAGTTGCAACCTGTTGGGGCCATCTGCCTGTTTGGTAAGCGCACCGCCGCCAAGGTCCAGGCTTTTCTTCATGTGCTTCTCTGCCGTATCAAAATCCTGAGATACCATGGCCAGGTTTCCTTTGATGGTATAGTAAACGGAACGCATTGGCTTTATCAGCAAGCCCGGGAATTTAATGCCATCAACCACTTTCTTCGCACCTTACATATCACCGGCTTCCATGTACGACTGAATGAGGCGCATGGGGCCAAAAAGAAAGTGCCCTGCGATAAGCACTACACCGATGAGGTATAAGATAAACGAAGGCCAGAAGCTTGTCTGGTCATGTACAAAGCCCGCTGCGCCTAAAAAAATAACACCGAGCCACAGACGGTATTTAATGACGGTGTTCATCCACTTCATAAGTAAAAATTTGTGGTCCCGCCAAGAATCGAACTTGGATCTAAAGTTTAGGAAACTTCTATTCTATCCATTGAACTACGGGACCGTGAAAACCTGATGCGTTTTTCGGACGGCAAAAATAAGCCTTTCCGCTAAAGGGGAGGTGTAAAATTCAACATGGAGAATTTCCCGTAAGGTATGAGACACTTGGTTTACCGGTTGTTTTTGGGTAACCAACGTTTTGGGCCGTTTGATTAACCTGATCTCGGTGCTTTTCACCCGGAGGAGAATATCACCGGCTAGCTATTTAAAAAGTATTTATTGGAACGTTAAAAGAAATAAATGGTCCATCCTATCTGTGTCTGTATTTCGTAAATTGAAACAATCGCTTATATAAGAAAACCTGTAATTGCAGAGAATACTTTTCTGAAAGAGCTCATTAAATAAAATTGTATTATGAAATACCTCCTCATCCTTGCCATTTTTGCAGCAGTGATAATTTTATTGAGTATGAATCGCCACCCTGAAAAGAATGATCCAGTTGCAAAATATGCAGCAACCGAAAATGCAGGAACATTTGAGCCCGTAGCTGTTATTGAACTTTTTACTTCTCAGGGTTGTTCAAGTTGCCCTTCGGCAGATAAACTGCTTGCGCAAACCATTAATGATGCTGAGAAAAAGGGCACAAAAATTTTCGCTTTGTCCTTTCATGTAGATTATTGGAACAGGTTAGGCTGGAAAGATCCCTTCAGTACCCGGGCTTTTTCAGAAAGGCAATCGGAATATGCATCTAAATTCAGACTCTCCGGCCCTTATACCCCGCAGATGGTTGTAAACGGTAATTACGAATTTGTGGGTTCTGATAACCGATCTTTGGACAGAGCCCTGATGAGCGCTTTGAACCAAAATACACAAGTGTCTTTTTCAAAATTAAAAACAGAATGGGAAACAGGCGAACAGCTAAAAGTAAAATACGAAATTGATGGAAATTACAAAGGTTCTGTAATCAATTTTGCGTTGGTTTCAACAACTGAAACAACGGTAATAAAAAGAGGAGAAAACGGTGGACGTACTTTAAGAAATGAAAATGTTGTTCGTGAATGGATGAGCACAAATGCAGCATCATCCGGAGAAATTAAATTTCCTGCTTTGCCTGCTGCTTTAGCAAAAGAAAATTTAAGGCTCATTGCATATGTACAAAACAGGGATAGTTATGCTGTAACGGGAGCTGCGATTACTTTATTGAAATAAAAACTTACAAAGCCCTGTCAATACCCTGTCGAGTTATCACAGAAGTAACCTTGATTTAAGCAAAAAAGAAGATCAGTCAATCGCCTTATAAGCAGGTAAATGAAAGGAAAATACATTTTTATTTCCGCTGACGGAAGTATGTAATTTTGCATCGTGCAACTGCAGGATTTTTATAACAATTACCAACCCCAAACCCGAATCGGAAGGGCGGTTCAGCCATAAATTATCTTGTTTGCTGCGGCTGTTTATCCAGGCAGATAAACTTTCCGGAAGAGGCGGCGCTTCATTTTCTATTTTGAACAAGACCATATTGTTTTCTTCAATTACAGATATCGCAACCCAACCGCCTTCAGGTGTATATTTCAACGCATTGCCTATTAAGTTTTGGGCCACCCGCTCCATCATGCTCACATCGGCATTTACCCATACATGTCGGTGACAATTGCAGACGAGGGAAATATTTTTTTCTTCCGCAATAAGCTGAAAAGTATTTGCGGATTCTTCTATGGTCTCTGAAAGCACTAAAGGCTCTTTGTGCGGAATGAATTCGACAGCTTCCATTTTAGAAACTTCAAACAATTGGTTTACCAGGTTTTCCATCCAGGTAAGTTTGCTGTAGATTAACTGTATGTATTGCTCCTGTTCTTCATGTTTAACTAATCCTTTTTGTTTCTCTAAGAGTAAGGTCTCTGCAAACCCTGTAGCTATAGTAAGCGGTGTTCGCAGATCATGCGAAATAGCAGCAATAAACTTTTTCCTTTCTACCTCGGCTTTTGTCAGTTTTTGTATGGCAGATACCAGCAAATCTGCCATTTTATTAAACGCCCTGGTCACCGGCTCCAATTCATCTCCTTGTTTTGAAGAGAAGCGGGCAGTGTAGTCTCCGGACTCAAAGCTGTTCAAAACCAAGAACATTTTTTGAAAGTTTTTCCGAATATTACTCAGGTGTATATAGCCGAAAATAAGTGACAGTAAAATAATGACGAGAAATGCTTTACCTGCGAGACTTATTATATGGCTGCCGAAGAGCAAGGCAACAATATTTTCAGATTTTTTGCTTTTAAGTATTACGTAAATATAACCTCCTGTTTGTCCTTTATCAATCACATTCGCTGCCGAAAATATTTTTGACTCTCCCGGCTCCTTTGGATCAATGCCTTTTATAAATTTCTTTCCACTCTTAGCAATGAACTTGTTTATCGGGGCTAATGAAACGGTCCATTTTTTAATTTCCTCTTTTGACGCATCAAAATATACCACCTTTCCTGTAGGGTCCAGAAAGTACACTTCAGCTCCCGGGCTCAGTATCATAGCGTTTTTAAAAACGGAATCCGCTTTCTTTGTATTTAAACCGTTTTCTGTAAAAGGTGATGTGAACTTTACAATATGTGCAGCTATATCTTTATTGAGTAATTGGGTACTGGCCTCATGGTAATAAACTGTAGCGAGATAAGTAATAATAACAAATACGATTCCCTGTACGACGAGGATGCCAAAAATGTATATAGTAAACCTACGGAATATGGTGGGCGTCTTTTGCATCATTCAGCAAACCTGTATCCCGAGCCCCATGCGGTTAAAATATATTCCGGATTATTGAGATTAGATTCCAGCTTCAGGCGTAACCTGTTTATATGAGAGGTAACGGTATGCTCGTAACCTGCAAATGTGAAACCCCATACATTTTGCAACAATTCTTTTCGGGAAAAAGTTTTTCCGGGGTTTGATGCCAGGAGACGCAGAAGATCGAATTCTTTAACTGTAAGATCCAAGCGTGCTCCCTTCAAAGAAACCTTTCTTTTATATGGATCAATTTTCAGATCAGCGACATTTATTTCTTTGAATTCTTCCTCCTGCGGCAAACGGTCTGCCCGGCGCATGATGGATTTTACAAGTGCCATCAGTTCCAGGATGCCAAAAGGCTTGGTTACATAATCATCTGCACCTAATTCCAATGCGAGCACTTTATCACATTCATCTGAGTGGCAGGTCAGCATCATTATACGGGTCTCCGGATCTTTAGCACGAATGCTTTTACAGATCTCCATGCCGCTAATATCGGGCAGGGATATATCCAAAATAATAAGCTGATAATCTTCCTGATCAATTTTTTTTAAAGCCTCTGCTCCTGTGCTGCAGCAGGTTAATGTGTACTGTCCAGCCTCAAAATGGAGTTTGATCAATTTTGTTATCTCCGGGTCGTCTTCAGCTAAAAGAATTTTTTGCATATTAAAGTGAATTCAAATACGGGGCAAATCTGTATCCAAAAGCAGGATTACGGGAAATCAAAAAGAAATAACCTTTAGAAAAAATTTGAAGGATGTCGGGCAATGTGAAATAAAGGGTCAATTATCACAGAAGTATCACAGAATAATGTTTTTTTATCTTCGGGTTGATACAGGTGTAAGAAGCGGCAAAATTAATTTTACATTTAAAGCCTGAAAGCGTTTTGCTTTTTTACACTTTAAACTAAAAAAAATAAAATGAAAAAACTAATCATGATTGCAGCTCTGGCAGCGTCATTCACAGCTTGTAACGACGACAAAAAATCAGAAACAGTAATAACCTCAGATACCACCTCAGCTATGACGACAGATGCTATGGCTACTGCACCCGCAATGGGGGAAGGAGACATCATGATGAAAGACGGTAAAATGATGATGATGAAAGACAACCGGATGATGGAGATGAGCCAGACAATGACCCTGAGCAACGGGGCTATGGTAATGACAAACGGTGAAGTAAAAATGAAAGACGGCTCTAAAATGATGATCACTGACGGCGCTATGGTGCGAATGAACGGAGATATGATGGACCGTGACGGTAAAATGATGATGCCGGATGGTAAAATGGCCGGAGATAAAATGATGGGGGATAAAATGATGATGAAAGACGGTAGCATGATGATGAAAGACGGTAAGATGATGATGATGAAAGACGGCAAAATGATGATGATGGATAAAGACATGACCATGGATAACGGTACTATGATCATGATGAACGGCGATGTGAAAATGAAAGACGGAAAAAAGATGATGATGAAAGACGGGATGATGATGGATGCTAACGGGATGATGATGGATAAGGACGGGAATATGATGCCGAAATAAATAAAGCAGGTTATAAAAAAAGAGGTTGTCTCCCCACGGAGGCAACCTTTTTTTATGGGGCCGGTGCAGATCTATCAAATCCTCTGAGATACTGATGTTTCGCTCCATCTATAAGTGTCTCATGTAAATAACTGTTCTGTCTGCAGGGCACTTTCCCCGACTAAAATTCAGAAAATTCTTTTCTATGCTTGTAAGCAAAAAATTATTTTCATTCAGTCTTAGTACACAAACGTTATACTTCTGTGAGGTTTTATTCGATGTGTGGACAGCACTTTGTTTTAGTCAAAGCCGTATAACTAAACACTTAAACCAAATTATCATGAAAACACTACTCAGCAATTTTTCTTTTCGTAAAATTTCAGCTGTTCTTCTTTTGTCTTTATTCCAGCTTACCGCTTTTACTCAGGATATGAAAATAAAGAAAGGGGATAGCAAAATGAAAATGGCTATGGCAGATTTTAAAACATGGCCCATGGCAGCGCAAATGGCTATAAAAGAGCAAATGGGCCTCTATGGCAAACCTGATGAAGTAACACCTACTATGGTTGTTTGGAACAACAACGGCATCTGGAAAAAAACAATTATTTCCAAAATGGAAAACAAGCATGATTTTCCAAAGTCTCATATGGATTGCATGGAGCAGATCCTCAGTTACAGGGTGCCTGTTAATAAATCTGAAATGCTCAATGAATTTGATGGCAGTGTGAACTTCGACAGAACGCAGGGATTCCTTTCCGCCAGATGTGATAAAGAAGAAAACAATCTCCTGGCCCTCAATCTTTCTTATGATATTATTACCGGGAAGAAAACCGTAGCAGAAGCAAGAAGATCTTACGGTGAAATGGTGATGCAGGCCATGGCCGGTAATAAGCCTGAATATATGAAAAAGCTGATGTTCAGCAGCAACATGAATGCTCCTGATCCTGACGTAAGCACCATTAAATAATTCAACTCTATAATTAAAATTATTATGAAAATTCAAATTTTATCGGCAGCAATGCTACTTTTCCTTTTTTCCTGTAAGAAAGATAATGATAATGATATCAGTAACGATGGTTACCGAGGATATCTGTATACAAGTAACAACGCTACCTCCGGCAACGGCATTATTGCTTTGGGCAGAAGTGAGAATGGTACTTTAACTGAGTTGCCGGGCTCGCCTTATTTTACAGGGCAAACCGGCGATGCGGCGGAAGGCGATTTTGATACCCAGGGTGCTCTTCGTATTACCGGTGATTACGTCTTGGCAGTAAACGCCGGTAACAATCCGGTCAACAGCAGTATCTCTGTTTTTAAAATAAACAGGGCTGATGGCAAACTTTCTCAGGTTGATCAAAATACTTCAACACCGGGAATGGATAACATGGATTCCCGGGGTATTCGGGCCGCCTCTATTGCCGCTAAAGATATAGGTGGCACCACCTGGGTAGTGGTCGGTAACCAGCATTCCAATCCTAATTTTCAAATGAGCCCGCCTGTAGCTTTTGGTACGGTTACCAATTCACCGCTCAGGAATATCGCAGTGTTTACTTTAAATAAATCTAACGGAATACTGGAATTTAAAAGTATAGGGGCAACATACAGTGACGGCAACAACGGTGGACCTACCACTGTAGATTTTAATGGTGCAGGAACTAAGATCGCAGTTTCCACATGGGGAGTTACACATTTTATGGTGCCCGATGCTGATCTGACAAAACAGATGCCGGGCAGGCTTTATCTGTATAATTTCGCTGCCGGCAATCTTGCCCAAACGGGCATGTATGAAGAGGTAGGTGTTTCCGGCAACATTGGATTTTCCTGGAGTCCCAATGATCAATACATTTATCTGTCCAACTTTAATCTTCATTCCTCAAAGGAGGCAAACAGTGTAACTGTTCACGATGCTAACTCGGGTGCAAAAATTCAAAACTTTGCTTCGGGTGGGCGCAATGATGAAGCTTGCTGGACATGGGTAAGCAATAACAGGTCAAAATTATATGTAGTAAGTTTCGGCGAAAATGTAGTAAGCCTTTTTGATATCGCCAATGATAATAAACTGGCTGCGTCAGTAGTACCTAATTTTTTCCCGCGGGCAGGTAATCCACCTCCCGGTGATTCTAAGGATATTCATCAATCTGCAGATTACCTATATGTGTCAGGGGCATATCAAAGTCATACTATTGCAGCTTTTAAGATTTCGGGTTCGGGAACATTGACTGAGATCCAAGGTTCGCCGTATGCCGTTCCTTCGTCTGTTGGCAAAACAAAAGATCAGCATGCATACCTGGGGCTTGTAGGTTTCGATAAATAGATTTGATAAAAAAACAAATTCTCAGAGGGGAAGCAATCTTTTTGCTTTCCCTCTGAGTCATTATTCCACTACAGGATTGTTTAAAAAATTCATACACTATTCAGCGCTGCAGTTGATGTTATTTTCCTACAGCCACTGAAACAATAAAATAATTGCCCACCCAACCATATCAAATTAATGCCCTATTCTAAATTTATAGGCACATAAATAATAAACCGAGCACCCTCCCCGGGATTGCCGATTGCAGTAATGAACCCGTTGTGGTTTTCTACTATCATTCAAAGCCGTTTTTGCGTGGCATGTTAAGATCCAGAAAAACAACATCGGGCAATGGCTGGTTTTTCAATTCATCCAGTAAACTTTGCCCGTCATGCACTGCAGAAAAGCTGTGAGGTACAGCGAGTTACTTCAGGGCCTGCTCAAATATAAAGCAGTCATCAGGATCATCATCAGCTAAGAGTATGTGCATTTCGGGAAAGATTAATTAATTAAGGGCAATCTCAAGATAATTTATTCTGATGATAGGACTGCAGGGTTTTAATCAAAATCTGCTTTATATATATCCCCCGGCCACGATGTGTCTCCACGAAACGGCTTAAGGCTGTTCCCTAAAACTGAAAAAAACTTCCCTGCGGTGTTTCTTTGCCATTCAGTTTTTTTTGCTGCCAAATTAAATGAATGTGATTAGGCATAAGTACGAAGGCATATATTGTAATCAGATCTCTTTTAGAAAGCTCATTAAGGTAGCTCAGTATTATTTCCTTGTTTCCTTTCGGATTCAGAAGAGGTAACCACTTGTGATTTGTTGCAGTGAAAAAGTATATTTTATTTAAGGAGGTAAATGATTTCCTTTACACGGGATGAAACCTTTGAAATGCCTGTCCTTTATAATTCCCCCGGTCTTTTAAAATTTGACAGAAGAGAAATTTATAAATTAATGGAATGAAGTTTGGGTGTTACCACAAAATCCAGCATGGCAATTCATAAATATAATATGGGAGTAATTGGTAATTGCTCTTATATGGGATACATTGACACGAATGCTAACGTTAAATGGTTATGCCTGCCCCGGTTCGATAGCAGTTTTATTTTTGGTTCCTTACTGGATGAGAAGAAGGGGGGGTATTATTTTATTAAGCCGAGGGATGAAAGGTTTACTTCCAAACAATATTATTTAACCAACACGAATATATTATGTACCGAGTTCCATGACGAAACGGGTTCTTTCAGGGTTATTGATTTTGCTCCGCGGATGACAATTCATGATCGCAACTTCCGGCCGCTGATGATGATCAGGAAAATAGAATTGATTGCAGGAGATCCGAGTATTGTGGCAGGATGTAAACCTATGGATAATTATGGTGATAAAGAACCTGAAATAACTATAGGCAGTAATCATATAAACTATCATAATTTATCAAACAAGCTTAGGTTAACTACCGATATTTCAATCAATTATATTTTACAGGAACAGCCATTCGTACTTGATCAAACTCGCTATTTTGTTTTAACTTACGGAGAGCCTTTAGAAGCACCGTTACAGGAAACCGCTGAAAGATTTTTAACTAAAACAACGGAGCATTGGCAAAATTGGGTAAAAGATTGTTATCTGCCGGATATATTCCAGGAAGAGATCATCAGGTCTGCTCTTGTATTAAAACTGCACCAATATGAAGATACAGGAGGCATCATTGCTTCCGGAACGACAAGCTTACCTGAATTTCATGACAGTACACGCAATTGGGATTACCGCTATTGCTGGTTCAGGGACACTTATTACACATTAAAAGCTTTTAACCAGTTGGGCCATTTTGAAGAGCTTGAAAAATATTTTGATTACGTAAGGAATATTTTGAGAAATGCTGAAGGGTCATTACAGCCCATGTATTCGATAACGGGAGATAAAGATCTTTTTGAGATTGAATTAGAACTGGATGGGTATATGAAGAATAAGCCGGTACGGGTCGGTAACAAGGCATATGAACAAATTCAGAATGATGTATATGGGCAGGTGTTGGTGAGCCTGCTACCCCTCTATGTTGATAAAAGACTTGCGTTTTCACGAAGAAGCAGTTACAAAAATATAGTGCCATGGCTGTTGGATCAGATAGAACGCACCTTGCATGCTGAGGATGCAGGTTTGTGGGAGTTCAGAAACTTAAAACAATTTCATGCGTATACAATCCTGTTTCATTGGGCCGGCGCAAAATCAGCCGCAAAAATTGCTCATGAATTTAATGATACTGAATTAATTGAAAAAGCTGAAAAGCTTGCAGTTGATGCAGAGCATTTATTAGATAAATGTTATGATGATCAAAAGAAAGTTTATATGCAGGCCATCGGTTCAGCAAATATGGATGCAAGTACGCTTATGATGATAACTATGAACTTTCTTGATCATAATTCTGAAAGAGCAAAAGATCATTTAGCAGCTATGGAAACTGAGTTGCTTACTCCGCAGGGTTTATTTTACAGATATAAACATTATGATGATTTTGGTGTACCTGAATCAACATTTCTTGTATGTGCTTTTTGGTATGTAGATGCACTTGCCTGTGTAGGGCGTGTAGAAGATGCAAAAAAAATTCTTGAACAATTATTAAAGTTCAGTAATCACTTGGGCCTGTTTAGTGAAGATGTCGGAGAAGATGGTTCCCAATGGGGGAATTTTCCGCAAACCTATAGCCATGTAGGTTTAATTAATGCAGCATTCAGGATCGCTAAAAAACTGGATAAAGCAGAATTCTTATAAAGGGAAATTTATAAATATAATTCAGGAGCAGACCCGGAAAGCGTATCTAATAATGAAACAGTCATCTGCGGTGTATACAAATTAAATTTAGCGAAAGATGCAACATCACCTATTTTTATTGTGTATGCCATTTCATTTGTTGCCAGTAACTTAAACATATCTTCATCTGTACTGTCATCACCGCAAGCCAAAATAAAATCGTAATCATTTTCAGATAATAATTTCTTAGTAATAGTACCTTTATCCATTCCCCTCATTCTCACTTCTATTATCTTATTGCCCTGTACTACCTGTAAATTAAACTGATTTGAAATGGTACAAAGCTCTGAAAATAATTCTGCCGACCTTATTTTGGCCTGGTCAACATCTGCATTACGGAAATGCCATACTAATGAATATTCCTTTTGTTCTACAAAAGTATTGACGCATCTTTTTACATAAGTATCCATCACAGATTGTATAACAGTTTTCCATTCATCATCATTAGAGGATACTTCTGCAGTCCACTCCTTATTATGCAACCTCATTTTTGAACCATGCTCTGCAATAAGATTTATCGGTAGTTGTCCCAGCCATTTTTGCAACGTATTACTGTCACGACCACTTATAATAAAAATATGATTGTGTTTATCGCTTGCTATTTTTGACAATACATTTATTACTGAATGGTCAGGCGCTGATTGCTGGGGTAATGAGGAAAATGGAACGAGAGTACCGTCATAATCCAACAATAAAAGCCGTTTCCCGGCATTTCGATATTTCTCAATCAACAGGCGCCGGGCGTCGTTATCAAGAAATATAAATTCAAATTGTTTTTGTTTATTTTTAATACTTCTTAATTGGGTCAAAAAATCTTCGGCCCAGATATTAACATCATAATTCTTAATCCTCTTCTGCATCAGTGTCATTTTGTTTTCCTGCGTTGATTTATCCATATCTAACGCTTCTTTTATTTTTTCTGCTATACCGGTTGCGTCGTTGGGGTTTATCATCAGCGCATCTGTCAGTTCTCTTGCTGCCCCTGTCATTTCACTTAATAACAGTACACCATTTTTATCCTGACGACTTGCTACAAATTCTTTTGCTACAAGGTTCATCCCATCCCGTAACGGAGTTATGAGTGCTATATCACAGGAAGTATACAAGGCCATCAATTCAGCAAATTCCAAATGTGCATATTGATAGATAACAGGCTTCCATTTAATATTTCCGACTCTTGAATTAAAGTTTCCTATAAATTCGTCTATCTCTCTTTTTCTATTAATATAATTCGGTATACTATCCCTTGAGGGAATAAGGTTTAAAATAAAAACTACTTTTTCCAGGTATTGAGGATATAATTTAAAGAAGGTTTCATACCCTTTTAATCTTCCTAAAACATACTTGGTATAATCAAGCCTGTCAACCGAAAATATTATTCTTTTGTTTTGGAATTGTGTGTGATAAAAATCTCTGAGTATTGCTACTTCTTTTATGTTATAAGCTGAATTATATTTTTCATAATCTATGCTTATGGGAAATACATCTACTTTGACCAATCTGTTTTTGTATTTGATAATATTTCGTTCATCTTCCAAGCCAAGCACCATTTGAATGCTTTTAAGAAAATGAGTTGCATAATCTATTGTATGAAAACCAACGAGATCTGCTCCCAGCATACCGGTTAATAATCCTTCCTGCCATTTCGGAGGCATTAATCTGAAAAGCTCATAAGATGGAAAAGGAATATGAAGAAAGAAACCTATCGTTATTGCAGGAAACTTTTCTCTGATCATTGCTGCAAGCGGCAGCAAGTGATAGTCATGTATCCATATAGTATCATCTTCTCTGAGTGATCTGCAGATGACTTCAAAAAATTCATGGTTAGCACTCAGGTAATTTTCATAATATTTTGTATTATACTCTGCATAAGAAGGAAAATAGTGAAAAAGCGGCCATATTACAGAGTTAGACAAGCCATTGTAATAATTATCATATACATGATTGTTGATAAAGACAGGCAGGTACTCAAATTCTCCGCTAATCTTTGATTCAACCCCTGCCCAGGAAGCCGGGCTGCAACCCGGCACTCCCACCCATAACCTTTTATCGAATTCGTCAGTATTTTTAGATGTGGAAAATTCTACATAACCCTTCATTGCACTGATCAATCCTCCTGAGGATACCTTCATTATCACCTTGTCATCTTCTTTGGCCACACTAACAGGAAGCCTATTCGAAATTATAAATAATCTTTTTGTCATACCCTCTGTTGGTTTATAACCATAACTCTTTGTATGAAAATTCTGTACAAGTTATAAGGCTAATGAGTAAAAGAATTGTACCTTATTTTGCAATTCATTGAAATAAAGACAAACCGGAAATTCTGA
>JBGTJG010000248.1:0-14054 GCA_041745235.1 Ferruginibacter sp.
CGCTGAGGACATTTCAATTCCGGATTCTGCAATAATTTTCATCAGGCTAAAATTCACTTTTTGTTTTGTGGTGTCAAATTCTGCCAAGCTGAACGGCGGCGTAAAGAACTCCACAGTAACTGTAGCCCCTTCCCTGTTATAGTCAGTAAAGGACACAGAATGATCAGTTATTTCATTCTCTTTTCCACTCAGAATTTCTCTGATTGACTCTGTAAGTTCCCTGATCATTTCAGGTTTGTTTTTTGAGGATAGGATGAGTTTTATTTCCCCCCGCCGCTGAGTGCGCATGCTCAGGTTATCTACAATACTGTCTACCATTTTTTTATTAGGGACGGTTACCAAAGTTTTTTCCGGCGTTCGGATGCGGGTGCTGCGAAGGCCGATGTGCTCCACTGTACCGGTAATGGTATTGACTTTTACAACATCCCCTGTAAAAAAGGGCTTATCAAAAAATATTACGAACGAAGCGATCAGGTTTTCTATGCTTTCCTTAGCAGCCAATGCCAGTGCGGCACCTACAATGCTGAGGCCCGTAAGCAGGTTCCCTATATCCTTATTAAAAGCTGTTTTAAGAATGAAAAGCACACCGACAATTACTGCAAATACCTTAAGCAGGTCGCGAAAAAATAAAATAACCTGGCTGTGATTTTTATCCTGAGCTGCCCGCGGGTTCTGCTCCATCAGCAGCGCAATAAAATTTATAAAGCTGATGAGAAAATAAAAGAATGAAATAATTATAAGTGCAGTGCCGGTCTTCTCCAGAATATCATTAAAAGACACGCCGTTTACTGCAAACTCCCATGCAGCAGGAAAGATGAGTTTATCAATTGCAAATACAGAGATCAGGATAACAAGGAACCAACCCAGGGGCTTAATGATCAGTGAAATAAAATCCTGCTTTTCAATCAGTTTGCGGTTTCGGTGAATCAGTCTGTAAAGCAATGAGGCAATGTAGTGGGAAAGAATTCTTTTAAAAAGAATAACTAATGCGATAATTAAAAATACAATAAGGTAGCTGCGAACTGTATTGTCCAGAACCATCCTGTCTAAAAAGCCCATTACATAGATTTAAAGGATGTTGTAAATTTCTACGCCCTGTTTTTTTAACAGGTATACTTTACCGTTTACCGCTTTAATGTCTTTGTAATCGGATAAAAAAGGCGGTAATGAATAACTTTTCAGGTTAAATGTATTCAGTTCATAACTGTACAATACTCCCTTTACAAAACCCATAAGACGGCCTGATGAAACTGCTACATGCTCCCAATTAAGAAAGGGAAGGTGGGTTTTAAAAGATCCGTAATAATCGAATATGTAAAAACCCCTGTTTTCATCATAGAGGTATACAAAATTTTCCCTGTCTGTAATTAGGGAAGGAGTAGGAACAGTATCGAAGATTTGGCGCCAGTCATTAGTCTCTCTGAGCACAACGCCTGCGTCATTTATTTTCTTGAGCTTAAAATCCTGCTCGTCAAAGATCCAAAGATTATTGTCATAGGAAGTAGCCAGGGTTCTTACTTTAAAAATATTCTCTTTCCGGAAATTAATGCTGTTTCGGTACGTAAGAAAACGATCAAGAACAACTACTGTAGAATAGTTTTTATAATAGACGGGTACTTTAAGCGGATTAGTTACATCTATCAGAGTAGGATTACCATACTGCTTCACATCGTTATACACTGCTGCAGAATCTCCGTTGGGCTTAATTTTCTTTAACTGATTTCGCTCGTTTATGAGATAAATATTGCCGAGCATATCTATATCCATAAAAGAGTAAACCCCGGGAATAAAACTTACATATGCAAATGCACTGTTGGTTCCGGTGCCCTGCACATTGGCAGTATCAAATACCGATCGGGTTTGAGCACACGAAGCGAAACTGATAAAAACAGCGGCAAATAAAAAATATGTGTGTTTTTTTTTAAACAAATTCTTCCTTATAATATTGTAAAGAAACATCTTCCCCGTCAAAGACAGCATAAGTAAAATACTTTATCCAGTCCCCGAGATTAATGTACCTGCTGTTCTCAGTGAGCCTGATATCCAGCGGTAAGTGGCGATGCCCGAAAATAAAAAAATCATAATGCTTTTTTTCTAAAACTTCTTTGGAATACAGGACAAGCCATTCTTTGTCTTCGCCGAGAAATACTTCGTCTGTCTTCCCGGTTTTTGCCCGGCTCTTCCTGCTGAAATAATTTGCAATACCGATGCCGGCATACGGTGGCAAAGCCCCGAATAAACCCTGAGAGAATTTATTCCTGAATATTTTTTTTATGAATTTGTACCCTTTGTCCTTCGGCCCGAGGCCATCCCCGTGGCCAACCAAAAACTTTTTACCGGAAAAGGAAAAATCACGGGGTTCAAAATATACGGCAGTACCAAGTTCCTTTTGAAAATAATCTTTCATCCACATGTCATGATTGCCCACAAAAAAATGAACCGGTATACCGGAGTCTGTGAGTTCTGCAATTTTACCCAGGATACGTACATAACCTTTGGGGACTACATTTTTATATTCATACCAGAAATCGAACAGGTCTCCGACTATAAAAATTTCGGCAGCCTCTTGCTGTATACTGTCAAGGAATCTGATTATCTTTTTTTCCCGAACCAGGCTGGTCTCTGCATCCGGCGCGCCTAAATGAAAATCAGATAAAAAGTATATTTTTTTTGAGGCTGACAATCAGGGATGATTTTTTTGCTGAAGGTATTTCATCACATCGCCCGTTTCTATTTCTTTCAAACCGTCTGTACTCCCGTTAAACCAGTAGATCCATGATTCAGAAACTTCACCCGGCTGATGCACCTGTACAAGTTCTCTTTTATATAACGGAGATTCCCCGGGTTCTGTATTCAGCCCTTCATAATCATCAAGCTGCAGGAATGCCCAGGAAAAATCATCGGGGTTTTGAAGGGTATATAATTCTCCTAAAATATATTTCTCTTCACATGCAGGTATTGCCACAGGAACAGAACCGTTCTCCAGAAATTTACCGCGAGCCATTGCTTCTCCCCTGTAAACAAAAAAGCGGGTAAGGTATTCATATGCCGGGTTCCGGAATCCGCTCCGAAGAGAACCGTACACAAAAAGATTAATAGAGGATGCATTCATAAGAATCATTTTTGTCGGTCAAGCAAGAAGCAAAATACTTCCTTGGGGCCGTGAACTCCTGCAACCAGGGTCTTTTCGATATCAGCAGTTCGGCTCGGTCCGCTGGCAAAAGTAACAAAGGACGGAAAGGAAAGGTGGTGTTTTTCTTTAACAGAAACTAATGCGTCATCGATATCATATACAACCTGATCAGTGTAAGCAATACAAATATGTATAGGAGCGTAAACGCTTGCAGTACGCCCTTTCGCTGATGCCGAACTGAGGACTATTGAACCTGTTCGGGACACTAAAAATTCGCAGCCCGTAATTGATGCATCGCAGGAAGGCAAGTCCTCATAATGCAAAAGGGAAATGCTCCCTAATAATTTCTGCCATTCTTTTTCAGCACAGTATATATTATCCCAGTTTCTTTCGGCTAAGAGTTGGTTCAACTGATTTCCGAGATCTTCTTTTCCTGAACAAAAGGAAAATTTCCCCTGTAGTTTGGTAAATTCTTCCGCGAAAAGTACAACGTTGTCTTCACTCAAATAAGGGTATACAGACTGCATTCCTTCACTTTGCGGAAAAGGTAAAGGCACCGTATCTGTCAGTGCCTCCCTGATTCGGTTAAGAATCTTTTCTTTAGCGGTTGTTATTGCCATGTATCAAATCAAATAGCCGGTGGATTTACCAATTCTTCCGGCAAAGTATTTTTTGGTTCTTCTGTAACCTTTACTTCCGGTTCTATATCTAATAATTTCTTTTCCTCAAAAGGCCTTTTGCCGATGAGCACCTCTACATCACTTTTAAAAAGAACTTCCTTTACCAATAATTCTTTTGCAAGTTTTTCTACATCACCTCTTTTCTCCTCAAGCAGTTCTTTGGTTTTGATGTAGGCGTTTTCTATAATGAGTCTAACTTCTGCATCTATCATTTTCCCTGTTTCTTCGCTGAATGGTTTTGTGAAAGTATTTTCCTGAGCAGGATCATAATAACTGATGTTGCCCATCTTTTCATTCATACCATAAACTGTTACCATGCTGTAGGCGATCTTAGTGATCTGCTGCAGGTCATTGCTTGCGCCTGTACTTATCTTTCCGAAGAAAATATCTTCTGCAGCACGGCCTCCAAGGGTCATGCAGATCTGGTCGTTCAGCTGATCCGTATTGTAGAGATATTGTTCTTTGGGTGTGTATTGCGCATAACCTAATGCTGCTGACCCTCTCGGTACAATAGTAACTTTAAGTAACGGATAAGCATGCTCCAGGTACCATCCGCAAATAGCGTGGCCCGCCTCATGGTATGCAATGATCTCTTTTTCTTCCGGAGATATAAGCTTGTTCTTTTTTTCCAATCCTCCTATCACCCGATCAATGGCATCCTGAAAATCACTCATATCAACAGCTTCTTTATTTTTTCTTGCTGCAATCAAAGCTGCTTCATTACATACATTAGCAATATCTGCTCCCGCAAAACCGGGGGTCTGCTCAGCAAGCTTATGTATATCGAGTTTTTGGGAAATTTTGATAGGCTCTAAATGCACTTTAAATATCGCTTCACGTCCTACCATATCCGGGCGGTCGATTGAGATCTGCCTGTCAAAACGCCCCGGGCGTAGTAATGCAGAATCCAAGACATCCGGGCGGTTAGTAGCGGCAAGGATAATAATACCTAGATCTGTACCGAAACCATCCATTTCTACAAGCAACTGGTTGAGGGTATTCTCCCTTTCGTCATTGCTCATCATCATGTTCTTACCTCTTGCACGGCCTATTGCATCTATCTCATCTATAAAAATAATACACGGTGCTTTCTCTCGTGCCTGCTTAAAGAGGTCACGCACACGGCTTGCACCTACACCCACAAACATTTCCACAAAATCAGAACCGCTCAGGCTGAAGAAAGGCACTTGCGCTTCGCCTGCAACTGCTTTGGCAAGCAAAGTTTTACCGGTACCGGGAGGTCCTATTAACAATGCGCCCTTAGGAATTTTACCACCGAGCGCTGTATATTTTTTAGGATTTTTAAGAAAATCAACGATTTCCATTACTTCCACCTTAGCTTCATCCAGCCCCGCTACATCACCGAAATTGATATTTACTTTAGTCCCTTTTTCAAAAAGTGTAGCCTTAGATTTCCCAATGCTGAAGATACCTCCGGGGCCACCTGCGCCACCTGCACCGCCGGCTTTCCGCATCATCATTATAAACAACAGACCGATAAGTAATATAGGCAACAGCGTTTTGATCAGATCGCCGAAGACCTCACCTTCTTCAGTATAATTCGGAAAAATTTGTTTTTGAATCCCGGGCTCTGTTGCGTAAAATTCCTTAAGGCTTTTATCCAGATCTGCATCTTTGGCTATATTAAAATAGACCTGGGGCGCAAGGCTCTTTTTAAGAACAGTATACTCTTCTTCACTCAGAAAAGTTTTATAAAAGGCGTCTTTTTTAGCTACACTGTCCTTGTTTAGAAACATGCGGGCTATATTTTTATTTCTTACTACGACAAGACCCGTTTTATCACTCTCAAGGCTGCGGTCTTCTACAACGTCGCCGGCTTTTATAAGTTGAGTGAGGTATCCCTGGTTCACTTCTATCCCTGCTGTGGATACTGTTCTCATTACATTATAAAGGATAAGGGCCAATAGTATGATGCCGTAGATCCAATATATGCTGAATTTATTTTTTTTCTTTTCCGGATCGTTGCCTGTACCCGGTATGTTATCCGGGATAATACCTCTTTTTCCGTCCGATTTTTTCTTTATTTCTTGTGCCATTAGTTCCTATGAATCTGTATCTGCTGTAAAAATTATTGTTCGTTGTGTTCTGTAGTTACCGCATCGCTCCACATTTCTTCCAGTCTGTAAAATTTACGCGGTTCAGGAAGCATGATATGTACCACTACATTCACGTAGTCTATGAGTATCCATTGCTGTGCCTGCCTGCCTTCATGTTTATATGCTGATTCACCGCATCTTTCCTTCACTTCATGTTCTACATCATCTGCTATAGCTTTAAGAAGAGTGGGGTTATTTGCTTCGCAAACGATAAAAAAATCAGCTACCGCTTCCGGTATTTTACGAAGATCCAGGCTTACGATATTTTCGCCCTTTTTTTCCTGGATTGCAGCAATTATGGTCTTTAAAATTTTACTGTTTTTTGTGAGCCGGGTTACGGTGTTTTTTTTACGTGTCTCTAATACACTTAGTTTATTATCCAAATTTTCTTATTTTGTTGAATGATACATGGTAATCCCATGAAATGCAATGCTGTAAAAGCAGTTATGCATATATGTTCAAAATTACAATTTCTTTTTTACCCAAAGCAGTTTGATGCCTCAAACAGATTTATTTAGCATTTTAGATTGCGTCGATAGCACCAACAACTATGCCATGGGGCAGGTACATGCAGGGTTGGCAAAACACGGACAGGCATGGTTTGCGAATGAGCAAACGGCCGGTAAAGGACAACGGGGGAAGAAATGGGAGACAGGCAAAAACGAGAACATAGCTTTAAGCATTACAGTTGTGCCTTCCCGACTGCAACCCACTCACCAATTCTGTTTATCGGTGGCAGTAGCTCTCGGTTGCTATGATTTTTTCTATGAAATAGCCGGCAAGGAAACTAGTATTAAATGGCCAAATGATATTTATTGGCGTGACAGAAAGGCAGGAGGGATCCTTATCGAAAATGTTTTGCAGGGCACAGATTGGAAATATGCGGTTATCGGTATAGGCATAAATGTGAATCAGGAAGTGTTTAAAGCTGAACTAAATAATGTGACCTCATTAAAAATAATCACAGACAATCATTATAATCCTATTTTACTTGCGAGGGAACTATACCAAATTGTAATGCAACGAATAAATTCACTTCAGGATACGGCATTTGATCTTATGTTGTCCGAATATAACCGTAAGTTATATATGTTGGGTTCTCAGGTGGAATTGAAAAAAGATAATAAAATAACAGTAGCAGAGATCAGCGGTGTTTCTGACACCGGAAAATTACAAACAACGGGAGGGGACTATAATTTCGGAGAAGTGGAATGGCTGCTGAATAATAAATAAGCCCGGATTTATACAGGCTCAATGAAAGTGCTTGAAATATCTTATTTATAAAGATAATTTAGCACTGTAATATCATTTGCATTGAAAGGTCGTGGATTAGTGGGTCCGATGCCCGGTATCCAAGATCCTGCATTCGGATTAACATTTCTTTTACACTTAAAAATAGCATTTGAATGTCTCTGTTACTATTCAGCTGATAAACCTAAAAAACCTAAACTAATGACACCAAAATTTTCGTTTCTGATTATTACAATTTTTTTCTTTTGTTCCGCATCAGGGCAAATCCTCACAACCTTGAGAGGTGGCGGAAGCACAAAAGCTTCTGTATCTGAAAGAGTCGGGATAACGGATGTAACCATAAATTATGATCGTCCTGCTTTAAACGGCCGCGAGGGAAAGGTTTGGGGCAAATTAGTAGCTTATGGGTTTTCTGATCAGGGATTTGGTACGAGCAAAGCAGCCCCTTGGAGGGCCGGAGCAAATGAGAATACAGTTTTTACATTCAGTACTGATGTAATGATAGAAGGTAAGCCGCTTGCTGCAGGCAGGTATGCATTCTTTGCGGCATTGCAGGAGGGATCTGCAGAGCTGATTTTTAGTAGGAACACAACTTCATGGGGTTCTTTTTTTTATGACC
The DNA here is from genome assembly GCA_041745235.1 of Ferruginibacter sp. GTDB lineage: Bacteria > Bacteroidota > Bacteroidia > Chitinophagales > Chitinophagaceae > Ferruginibacter. The sequence continues at coordinate 7,801 of JBGTJG010000248.1, forward strand.
CTAAAGAAGATGTCCTTCGGGTAAATGTAAAAACTGCAATGGGAAATGAAACGGTAGAAAGATTGAAATATGAGTTCACAGATCAAAAAAACAATAGTGCTGTAATTCTGTTGCAATGGGAAAAATTAAGGATCCCGGTAACTGTTAGTGTAGATTATGTGAATACACAATTGGAATCTTTCAGAAATGAACTGCGCAGCACAAAAGGGTTTAATTCCGATGCTTACCTGGAGGCGATAAATTTTTCTCTGGCTAATAATGTGAATCCGGAAGAGGCGCTGAAGTGGAGTGATTACTCTATAAACTCTTCTTTTAACGGACAAAGAAATTTTAAAACGTTAAGCACCAGGGCACGTGTTTTTAATAAACTGAACAGGAAAGCAGATGCGGATGCCATAATGAAAGAAGCAATGCCTATGGCAAACATGAATGAGCTGCATCAATATGCCAGGCAATTACTCAGAGAAAAAAGAAATGCTGAAGCATTAGCTGCATTTAAAATGAACGGCGAAAAATATCCCAATGCATTTACAACAAACATGGGGCTGATGAGAGGTTACAGTGCAAATGCAGACTACGCCAATGCCCTGAAACATGCAAGGGCCGGGCTTGTGCAGGCACCGGATGCTGCAAATAAATCTGCAATTGAAAATTTTATAAAGCTGTTATCTGAAGGGAAGGATATCAATTAATTGGATAAACGGATTCTCAATAGGGCGGCTCTTAAGAGCCGCCCTATTTATTTTCAGCGGCCCTTGCCTCTGCTTCATATTTGTTGTTGTGATAACCATTGAGGATGCTTTCCCAAAGGTATTTTGCAATAAAGGGAATATATCCATGCTGCTTAAATTGCTTTACATGGCAGAGTTCATGTTTTACCCATCTTTTATTCTTCACAAATGTTTCTCTTGTGGTGCCATGCAGGTGAATTGTCTTTCCCAATACCATTGCTACTGCAGTGGATTGCAGTTTAACAGCAGCTATTGCCGCAAGCCATGATTTTTCTTTGATCCTGTATTGTATTTTATTCATCCCATGCCGTTATTATTTCATCGGAGTGGTTTTTAGAAACAGGCTTGATAATTATGTTCCTGATCTTTCCTTTTTCGTCTATCAGAAATGTAGTTCGGTGTATACCGTCGTATGTTCTTCCCATAAATTTCTTTTCACCCCACACACCGTATTTTTCTGCAATGCTGTGGTCCTCATCTGCTATCAGGCTAAAGGGCAGGTCAAATTTAGCTTCAAATTTTTTATGCTTTTTTACGGGGTCAGGACTGATTCCGATAACTGTAAAGCCTTTTTGCAAAAGGAGTGAATAATTATCCCGAAGGTTACACGCTTGAACCGTACAGGTGGGTGTATCATCTTTCGGATAGAAATAAATAACAAGTTTTTTGCCGATGAAATCTTTAAGTGCTCTGGTGTTGCCGTTTTGATCCTGCCCAACAAATACCGGCGCTTTACTTCCGGTTTTGAGATTTCCAAAAGGGCTTTTGATTATTTCTTTATCCTTCAAAATGATAGTTGCAGATTAATTTATCGCGTAAAATTATAAACCCTTTCTGTTTTATTCCCAACCTGATCTGTAACGGTGATTTTTAGTTCATGCGTACCCGGCGGACAATGTTCATCAAAAACATAGATGAAATTTCGTGCTTTATCATTGCTGAAGCGCAGCCATTTTCCATCCAGCAACGCAGTAAAATTTTCTATTTCTTCTGTGTTGTCTTTTACAGCAAACAAAATTCTTCGGAGGCTTGCTGCATTCATGCCATCTCGAAAACCTATAGGCACAACAGACGGCGGGATATTATCAATGACCAGTTGAAAATTGCCGAACTCCCGAAAGGAAGCACTGTAGAATCCATTTTTATAGTCAGCTTTTTTAAAATCAGTTTTGCTGCCGTAAAACCTTTTGATGACGACCTTCCCGGTATCTGCAATTGCCGGGTTATCGAGGATGTTTACTTTAAAGTAAGGATGCACAGGAATAGCGGCATTGTGCAATTGGTAAATATTTTTCCCGTCCGCAGAGGGTAATTCTTTCACAATAAAATTTACGGTGTCATATAATGCATTTTCGGGCAACCAGAATTTCACAAAATTATCGTCATAAATATTTACAAAGCCGGGTAAGAATTTTTGCGGTCCGGCCGGATCTGAACGCGGAATTTTTATTACCGGGGGCGCCAAAGTAAAATTCACAGAGGAATTATTGCCGTCTGCATCTGCTACTATGATCTTTATCGCATGTGCTGTATCATGCATAGATACGATTCCCTTGCTGTTATCCGTTTTATATATGCCTGCATTATAACCCGGAAGCGGTGAAAGATGTTGTACCCAAGAACCGCCCCGTGCACGGAGCTGATGATCTACATGCGCATTCATGTACCGTGTTTCATCATAGCTGATGCTGTCCAATTCAAAACTGCTGATGCGAATATCATTATCAAAAACCGCAGCTGCATAGATCCCGTTCTGATTGGTCGAACCCGTATACCTGTCGTAAGCAGTAATGGCAAAACTCACTTTTTCTGAAGGTGCAATGATCCTGCCGCCGATGGGCTGATACATACCATTTACTTTTCTGAGCGGATAGATCTTTGGTGTTTGGCTGTAGGTGCTGATCGTGCGATCATACACAGCGAGGCGTAAAATGTCGGGCGCAATATTATCCTGCAAAGGAAAACCGAAAAGTAAAGGATTAAGACATTTATCAGATTTGGTATCTCTTATTTCAAAATGCAGGTGCGGACCTTGGGAACCGCCGGTGTTACCGCTTGCAGCGATGTAAGCGCCTTTTTTTACAGGAAGCAGGTTTGCGGGTACGTCTATAAATACTTTCCATTGCTGCAGTTTATATTGCTGCTCTGTAATGTATTTTTCTATAGCAGGTTCAAAGGCATTTAGGTGAGCATACAAGGTGGTAAGGCCATTAGGATGATTAATGTACAGGCACCTTCCAAAGCCATAAGGTTCAATTTTTATTTTGGCTACATATCCGTCAGCAGCTGCATAAATAGGCCTGTTCTCTGTTTGGTCCGTACGGCAATCCAAACCCATATGCCAGTGGTTAGGCCGCAGTTCACCGAAATTTGCCGCAAGACCTATAGCAGCACCTACGGGCCATTGAAAATAATTCTGCGGATAATTTTTTTCAGGAAAAGTTTGCGCAAAAGCAGTAGAAGCGGCAAAAAGTATAATTCCTAAGAGGACTGTATGTCTGAAAATATATCTGCGCAAAAGGGGTTTTTTACAAAAGTCGTTTATACAATGCAAAAAATATCCCAAAGAGCAAGGATGTATTCTTCCGGATGGTAAATATAAATTCCAAAATTAAAATTCCCGTCTCAGTGATGCCGCCTTAATTCATTTTTGAGCAGCTTTTTATTGTGATACCCTTGAATGGTGAAAGAATAAAATTTCGGCCCGGCAAGTTCCGGATATGCATTTGATTATATGAATTGGACCGCTATTTATACTTAATTCAAAGAGAGAAGCTGGAATTAATCCCTGAGACAACGAACAGAATAACCGTAGATTTTGAGGTTGAGCTTTCTAAAAGCCTTGTCGTAACTGTAATTGAGATCGTAGAACCAAGCGGCGGTTGTATTTTTTTCTGTTGAACTCCACCAAGTACCCATATAGCCATTTGCATCGAATAAACCATTATAGTCGCGGTAACCACCGGGAAGCCCTGAAAATTCGCTTTCGTTGTTGCCATTTCCATTCTTTTGCCAACCATCTTTACTTTTCATCTTGGTGCCAGCTACATCTTCGCCACCAAGATGATCTATTAATTTTGGCCAATCTGAGTCACTTGGTATATGCCAGCCATTTGGCGCTAAACCTCTCGGGTCAGTTACAGCATACCAGTTATACAGTTTGCCATATTTTTCACCATTCTTTGGATCATCATTATAATAACACCAAGCGGGTTTGCCCTCCTTTCCCGCATTTATCCATGCTTCTTTGGTAGATACTTCAGGTATGGCATCACCGTTTCTAAAAGAAGCCACATTTAGGTTTTTATTGGACCATAGCTGCGTGCCGATCTTAACCGCCGTTTGGGCATCAGGACCTGAATTTGAATTTTGAGCGCTCTTATTTTTAATAATCGGATCTTCCTTTTTTGTGGATTTCGAATTTGTTGGCATACCGATGTTTCCATTAATATACACTTGGCCTGATTTCCCTTTATCCTTTATCAATCCATCCTTCACTTTCTTATCTTTTCCTAATTTATCAACCTGTGCATTTTCTTTAACAGTAACATCCGGTTTTTTGTCCTTACTATCAGTGTTTTTTTTGTTTTGTTCAGGGTATTCTATTTCATTAATCCGTTTTCTATAAAGCTGTTCGTCCTTATTGTTTAGAACTCGTACGCTTTCGAGCTTAAAACTACATTTTGTATTAGGATCCAGACGAAACGTTATGGTTTGCTCCTGATTGACTTTAGTAAAACTAACGGCTTGAGTTCCGCTATTTTTACATTGGTAGTTAAGTCCAATATAAACATTTGTAAAATCATTAGGAGTACAAAAACTTCCTAATTCTGAACAGGAATAATATCTATTTGACTTACCCTGACTGAAATACCCTTTAGAATCTGCGCTTATCGAAATCAATTTTACAATATAGGCTCCTGCATGAAGTGTATTGTTTGTTCCACCTGCAACGGGTTTAATACTTATTTCAACATTGTAAGAAAACCCACGACCACGGGAAGCACCATCTGAATATCCGCTAAAGCTTTGTGCATTCAGAGTATAAACTCCGAAGGATAAAAACATAAATACAAATAATATTTTCATAATTAATTTGTTTTAAAATTTTACAGGTTATTTTTTATTGATAACAATGAAAATCGATATCCAAAATACAATTGGTATAATGGTTAATTCTTATTTTGTAGAATTGGAATTTTTAAAACTCTTTAGCAGCAAAAAATAACAAGCCTTTAGATTTGGATTGTAAAGTTATTGATAAAAATGACGGGAAATTAATTTATAAACTATTAAGAAAAAGGGCGGATCTTCTTTACAAAAGTTTTAGTGCTTTCGAAAAAAACTTTTAATTATAGCTAATATTTTAGGACTCGAATCAGAAATAGGCGGTTGAATATAAATACTCTATTGTGTACAATCTTTGATTTAATTTTCACAGGCTGCGCCGCTTAGCCGGAGCTCTTTTTGCTGCCCCTGCCTTTGCCGGCAGGCAGGTTTGAGCAAAAAAGCGGAAGGCGGGCGGCGGACAAATGCTTACCAGGTACCGTTGCGGACAGCCCTAAATCCTTATTTTTATTTTCCTCCTTTCCCGTTACTTTTGCACGCCACATCAAAGGCAATTTCCCCATGCCGAAGAATGATTCCATAAAATCTGTTTTAATAATAGGCAGCGGCCCCATTGTGATAGGGCAGGCATGCGAATTTGATTACAGCGGCACGCAGGCGGCTCGCAGCCTGAGAGAAGAAGGGATAAAAGTGATCCTGATAAACAGCAACCCCGCCACTATCATGACCGACCCGATGATGGCTGACAGGGTTTATCTGCTGCCGCTTACGCCGGAAAGCATTGAACAAATTTTAGAAGAGAATCAGATAGATGCGGTGCTCCCTACAATGGGCGGCCAAACGGCGCTGAACCTTTGCAAAGAAGCCGATGAAATGGGCATTTGGGAAAAGCATAATGTAACACTGATCGGAGTAGACATCAAAGCAATTGACAAAGCAGAAGACCGGGAAAAGTTTCGCCAATGGATGATAGAAATGAACATTCCTGTTTGCGAGGCACATATTGCCAATTCATTTTTAGAAGGAAAAGAATTTGCTCAGGAAATTGGTTATCCGTTGGTACTTCGTCCGTCGTTTACGCTAGGCGGCAGCGGGGGCAGTATTGTTTTTAAAAAGGAGGAACTGGATGAAGCGTTAAACAATGCCCTTACTGCAAGCCCGATCCACGAGGTGCTTGTAGAAAAAGCAATTATCGGTTGGAAGGAATTTGAACTGGAATTATTGAGGGATAATGCAGATAATGTAGCGATAATTTGTACAGTGGAAAACTTCGACCCGATGGGTGTGCACACCGGTGACAGCATAACTGTAGCACCCGCTATGACCCTCAGTGATACGGCATATCAGTTGATGCGTAATACCGCCATAGCAATGATGCGTGCGCTCGGAAACTTTGCCGGCGGTTGCAATGTTCAATTTGCCCTCAATCCTCACACCGAAGAAATTATTGTCGTG
>JBGTJG010000249.1:0-2451 GCA_041745235.1 Ferruginibacter sp.
AGAATCGGAACAAGCGGATTTATTATTCCAGGCACAAGAGAAACCGATCCGAATTATGATGGAGTAAATGTTTATGGAGATGAAACTTCTGATCCCAGGATTCCAAGTTTTAAAAATGTGCTTAGGTCCATAGGCGTTGCAGTACCATTTCTAAATAACTATATCGGAACAATTACTCCAACACTCGCTGATGATTTTAAAGTTTCAAGAACGGGTTACACTGAAAATGAAGTAACTAATCCAAATACAATAAATTTCAAATTATCGGGAGCACTCCATTATAAGCTTAGTTCCGATATAGAAGCGGTGCTTGCGGGATACTGGGGCACGGGCAATACTGTATATACAGGCAGCCAGCGATACTCTTTAAAAAATTTGGAAGTGGGACAATATAAGCTGGAATTAAATTCTAAAAAATGGTTTGTTCGGGGATACACTACACAGGAAAATGCCGGCGAATCACACAATCTTACTGTAACCACACAGTTGTTTAACGAAGCATGGAAACCAAGTTCGGCCTGGTACCAGCAGTATGCTTTTGGCTATCTTAATGCAAAACAGGCCGGCAGGCCTGAAATGGAAGCCCATAACATTGCCCGTAGCGTTGCGGATCAGGGAAGACCTGCAGCAGGCAGCGCCGAATTCAAAACTATTTTTGACGAGGTACGTAAAAAACCAATTCCAATCGGGGGGTTATTTACCGATCGATCTGATTTATACATGGTGGAAGGGCAATATAACCTGACAGAAGATATAGAATTTGCAGAAATATTAGTTGGTGGAAACTGGAAACAATATGTTTTAAATAGTGAGGGAACTTTATTTGCTGATAAGATTGGCGAACCAATTAAGATCAATGAATTTGGTGCCTACGCCCAGGTAGGTAAGCAGTTGGTAAAAGATCTTTTAAAACTTACCGGTTCTATACGTTATGATAAAAATGAAAATTTCGAAGGACGGTTCACTCCACGGTTAACCGCTTTAATAAAGCCCGGTCGCGACCATAATATTCGTTTGTCTTTTCAAACTGCTTACCGTTTTCCAAGTACACAACAACAATGGATAGATTTAAATGTCGGCACCGGTCAACTGATTGGTTCTAATATATTTTTATTAAATAAGTATAATCTGGTGAGTGATCCGGGAAACGCGGTTGAAGCAGATGGGTCAGTGGGTTCAGCTAAAATTGTTAATCAAGAAGTGAAACCCGAGTCAGTAACTTCTTATGAAGCCGGTTACAAAGCACTTATTGCCAAAAAGCTCCTGTTTGATGTTTATGGATACTTTGGCAATTATAAAGATTTTATTACCCGCAGAGATGTGCTGCAGGTATCTACTTCCAGAGGCTACTCTATAGTAGTTAATGCGCCGGAGGAAGTAAAAACACACGGCTGGGGCGCAAGTGTAGAATGGTTGTTACCTGCAAACTTTGTTGCAAGCGGAAGTTTATCATCTGATAAGATAGAGGGTGTTCCAGAGGGTTTTAGAGCATTCTTTAATACTCCGGAACTAAGATCGGTCCTTGGCATCGCAAATACCGGTTTTGGTCCTGGTAAATTACTCGGCTTTAATGTAGCATGGCGCTGGCAGGAAGCTTTCTTCTATGAAAATGATTTTACCCAGGGCACTCTGCCTTCGTTTAACGTAGTGGATGCTGCTTTTTCTGTAAAAGCTCCTGAAATTAAATCGCTGATTAAATTTGGAGCCACTAATATAGGTAATCAATATTATCGCACTGCACTAGCCAATCCAAGTATTGGAGGGTTATATTATGTAAGCTTTGCCTATAACGTACTATAAATTTTCAATGAGTAAAAAAATATTATGAAATTAAACATCTATAAAATACTTCTGCCTTCCACGATTATTGCATTGGCCATAGGTTTATTGGTTTCCTGCAATAAAGATCTTCCGGTTGCAGAACCTATTACGAATCCTGCACCTACCGGATCCTCAATTGTTGAGGTACTTAACGATCCAACATTCAGTATTTTAAAAGCTGCAGTTACCAGGGCAGGGGCCGGTTTAACCGCATTATTGTCTGATAAATCCGCAGTCTTTACTTTTTTCGCTCCAGACGATGCTGCTTTTCAACGTTCGGGCATACCCAGTGCAGCTGCACTCGCATTTTTCAGTCCGGGGCAGTTAGATACTTTGTTAAGGTATCATTTAGTAGGCGGACAAAAACTTACGTCAGAAATTATCCCGACTACCTTTCCCAACTTACAGGAACCAAGTTCTTTTTCGTTAGCGCCTCCTTCAGCCGCGTTGCCACCGGGTTTGCGCTTATCTATTTTTCCTTCAAAGCGGGGTAACAGTCTTTTCGTAAATAATATTCCGATTACACAGGCCGATATAGCAGCAGCCAACGGAGTTGTGCATAGGGTGGCAGCTTTGGTAGCGCCACCATCACAATTTTTATGGAACAGGATAGATACAGATTCAGATCTT
>JBGTJG010000250.1:0-3983 GCA_041745235.1 Ferruginibacter sp.
TGATGAGCAAAAAAAGATAGCTGAGGCCGTGATCAAGCGCGTGGATAAATCCGGTGCTTGGAAGAAACCCGTGGTGACAAAAGTTTTGCCGGCACAAGAATTTTGGCCGGCTGAAGACTATCATCAAGATTACTTAGTTAAAAATCCAGCGGGTTACACTTGTCATTTCGTCCGTGACTTCAAATTTTAAGCGCGCTGAATAATAAGTCTGACATTGTATTTGTATTCAACCTCTCCCATATCCATATCTGTGCTATCGGGATTTTCTTGCTGCATAATTGGGTGAGTTTATAATGATAGGGCAATCTTCCTGCCGTAAACCTGATTTATATGATCGATATCAGGAAGTATTTTTAAGATCTGTTTAATTTATTATTGTAATTCAGCGAGTTACAAAGGTCCATGTAAAAATACTTCCCAAATTCCATTGATTAAAACCTTAAGCCACCTACTTTTGCACCTCATTAAAAAAAGCTGCGGGGATAGCTGCAGTTTCACTTAAACAAAAAATAGCAATGAGCAAATTACATTTCACCACCAAACATGCTAACGAGGCTACCGTTGTACACAACTGGTTTGTTGTAGATGGTACTAATCAAACCGTAGGCCGCATGTGTGCTAAGATCGCCGCCATATTAAGGGGTAAGAACAAGGCATACTACACTCCACACGTTGACTGCGGAGACTACATCATCGTTACAAATTGCGAAAAGGTAAAATTTACCGGTAACAAGATGGATGATAAAGAGTACTTAACCTATAGCGGCTACCCCGGTGGTCAGAAAGGTGAGACTGCAAAAGACCTGCAAAAGCGTCGCCCGGAAGTGATTATAGAAAGAGCTGTAAAAGGCATGCTTCCTAAAAATCGCCTTGGCCGCCAGATGTACAAAAAACTGTTTGTATATGTAGGTACGGACCATCCGCATGGTGCACAGAAACCACAGGACCTAAACTTTAACCGCGAAAAAAAGTAAATAACAGGTTGGCGAACAGGCTTGCATTTACTCGCAACGCATAACCCGCCACCCGCAACCAAATAAAATGGAAAAGCAAACAAACGCAGTAGGCCGCAGAAAAGAAGCTGTAACACGTGTGTTCCTTAGCAAAGGAGACGGCGCCATTACAGTGAACGGCAAAGACTACAAAACTTATTTCCCGCTTGTATACCTGCAAAACCAGGTGGAGACGCCGCTTAAAACAATTGAAGCTGCTGATAAATACAACGTGGTTATCAATGCAACCGGTGGCGGTGTAAAAGGACAGGCAGAAGCTGCAAAGCTGGGTATAGCCCGCGCTTTGATAGAAGTGAATCCTGAATTACGTCCCGTACTTAAAGCAGCAGGGCTTCTTAAAAGAGATTCCCGTTCTGTAGAGCGTAAAAAGCCGGGCCGTAAAAAAGCAAGAAAATCATTCCAGTTCAGCAAGCGTTAATATTCAACGGGCTTTTACAATCCGTCAGGATTTTCCCTTTGCGTACTTAACTTTTTGAACCGGCATAAAATAAAATAGCTGATAATTTTCTTTGCGCTCTTTGCGTTAAAACAAATCGCTCAGTTCCTAAAAGCATAACAACTCAAATTTTTAAAACTTAACATGGAAAATAACACTTCCTTACAGCAGCAACTTCTAGAAGCAGGCGTACACTTTGGCCACCTTAAGAAAAAGTGGAACCCAAAAATGCTTCCTTACATCTTTGCAGAAAAGAAAGGTATACACATCATTGACCTGAACAAAACCGTAGAAGGTTTACAGGAAGCAGCAGCAGCGCTTAAAGCGATAGCACGCAGCGGTAAAAAGATCATGTTTGTAGCTACTAAAAAGCAGGCAAAAGAGATCGTAATGGAAAGCGCAAAGCGTGTGAACATGCCTTTCGTTACTGAGCGTTGGTTGGGCGGTATGCTTACCAATTTCAATACGGTTCGTAAGAGCGTAAAGAAAATGCAAAGCATAGATAAAATGCTGGGCGACGGCAGTGCGGAGAACCTGAACAAAAAAGAAAGACTGGAACTTACACGTGAGCGTGATAAAATGGAGAAAGTATTGGGCGGTATCGCACAGATAAGCCGTGTACCTTCTGCATTGTTTATGGTAGATATAGGCCATGAGCATATTGCACTTGCAGAAGCAAGAAGGCTTAGCATAAGCACTTTCGGCATGGTAGATACCAACTCTGATCCCAATAAAGTTGACTTTGCAATACCTGCCAATGATGACGCTACAAAATCTATTGCTATCATCGTAAACTACATTACTGCAGCTATCGCTGAAGGATTGGAAGAGCGCCAGAGCAACAAGGATGATGAGAATCCGGATGAAACGGAAGAAAGCGCAGAAGCAAAAGCGGCTCGTTTTGAGAACAGCCAGCAGGGCGGTGACGACAGAAGGCGCGGTGGTGGCCGTGGTCCCGGTGGTCCGGGTGCAGGTGGTCCTCCTAAGCGCAGGGTAGCAGGTCCGGGTGCAGGTGGCAGAAGGCCGGCAGGGAAATAAAGCCCCCTCTGACTCCCCCCAAAGGGGGAGGACCTTTCGAAGAGCTTAGCGAATACATTTGCGACCGGTAACAAATTATCAAACTTCCCACTCGAGTTACCTCTCCCTTGGGAGAGGGGTTGGGGTGAGGTTAATATATAACACAATGAGCACAGCAACAGTAACAGCATCAGATATAAATAAATTACGCCAGGCAACGGGTGCGGGTATGATGGATTGCCGTAAAGCATTAACGGAAAGTAACAATGATTTTGAAGCAGCTATCGACTGGTTGCGCAAGCAGGGACAGAAAGTTGCCGCAAAGCGCAGCGACCGTGAAGCTAAAGAAGGGGTTGTAATTGCGAAAACTACTCCCGATAACAAAGCCGGTATCGTGCTTTGTATCAGTTGCGAAACTGACTTTGTAAGCAAGAACAGCGACTTCGTAGCATTTGCACAAAGTATTGCAGATGCAGCTATTTCCAATAATGTGAAGAGCGCAGAAGAACTGAATGAAGTAGAGATCAACGGAGCCAAAGTATCTGATATGATCAATGATAAACTGGCTTCTATTGGCGAAAAAATTGGCATTCAAAAATTTGAAAGAATAGAAGCGCCCTTCGTAGCAAGCTACATACACGGTGCTAACCGTATGGGTGTCTTGGTTGGTATGAGCAAGGAAGCAGCAGAAGCAGGTAAAGACGTAGCTATGCAAATAGCAGCAATGAACCCCCTCGCAATTGATGAGTCTTCAATTGACCCTGCTACTATTGCCCGTGAAAAAGATATCGCTATTGAGCAGATCAAAGCAGAAGGTAAGCCCGCAGAAATGGCTGAAAAGATTGCCCTTGGAAAAGTTAATAAGTTTTTAAAAGACAATACATTGCTTGCACAGCCTTTTGTGAAGGATAACGCAAAATCAGTAGGAGATTATTTAAAATCTACTGATGCGGATCTTAAGCTTACTGAGTTTAAGAGAGTGGCATTGGGTTAAAATTCTTTTAAGTAATATTTTTGGCTGCCGCTTTTTGGCAGCCTTTTTTATGGGCACTAAAATCTAAAAACAATCCTGTTACCATTATGAAACGGTTTCTCTCTTTTTTACTATTCACATTCGCTACCGCATTTATGTGTTTTGCAATAATGCGATGGGGTTTTCAAAGTGATGTGGGAGATGCCATAGGAGCCGGTATGGGTGCAGCTTTAGGCGGATTAGTTGTTGAACTCATCCGCAGAAGAAATAATGCTGATTAAAAATTTAGTGTGCCCGTAGAGTATAGCATCAAGCATGATCTTTTTTACAGACGGTAAGATGAGTAGTAAATGTTGCGGGTACATTTGATGAGCAAAGCATTTTTTCACTTAAAAATCATTTTATGCTCCCAAAACTATTCTCTGCCTGTGTCATCATTTTATGTTTCACATTCCTTGTCCCGCAAACATCTGTCGCCCAATCAAAAGATGAAAAAGCCATCTTAGCTACAATACGGTTAGAAGAAAAATATTGGAATGCCGGC
>JBGTJG010000251.1:0-4908 GCA_041745235.1 Ferruginibacter sp.
TATTGCGCAGCCTGTCCACACTGGTGCTCAGGCCTGCACCTATTGCAGTGCCGTCTTCCAGCAGCCCATGGCGAATATTCTGTATTGCCGAAATTAAAACACTCCTGTCAGTAGTAAGCGGGCATTGAGTAAAGCTCTCTCCTGAAAAGATCACTATTCCTATCCTATCTGTCGGCCTTCTGTTCACAAAATCTACAGCTACTGCTTTTGCAGCTTCAAGCCTGTTAGGAGTGAGGTCCTGCGCCGTCATACTACCGCTTACATCAAGGCAAAGAATGATATCTATGCCTTCCCCTTCTGTATTCTGTTCATCATTCCTTGTTTGCGGATTTGCCAGGGCAACTATCAAAAAAGCCATACTCAGCATTCGTAAAATAAACGGCAGGTGGCGAAAAGATGCTTTGCGGGAGCCCATTCCCTGCGGAGGAATTGCTGATACACGCAGGGAAGTACTGCGGCGATTATTGGTCCTGCTGTACCATATAATAAGGATGGGCAGCAATGCCAGCAATGCTAATAAGTAGGGCTGAGAAAATTTTATATTTTGAAAATAATCAAAAAGCAAATCTTAAGATTTTTTAGGGCGTGAGTTTTCTAATTCATCAATGGCATTCTTCAGGTAAGTAAGCGCTGCATCATTTTCCGTAAATGTAGAATTGTATTTCGCATATTTTACAGAATCGCCGGTCTGTAATGCTTCTGCAAGCTGTGACTGTGTTTCTGCTTTCAGTTCATGTGACCGCAACTTATTCAGAATTTCATTTGTTGTTTTACCGGATATATCGTGGTGTTCAGATCTGTTGTAATAATTGCGCAGCACATCTGCAAGACGTGTATGAAATTCTTTGACCGGCAGCGTATGTTGCTGATTCGCATTTTCAAGAATTTTTAGTTCTGATAAGGCCTCGTCATAAGCACCTATTCTGCTGTCGGGCAGTTTATTTTTTTTCTTTCTCAGGTAGCGATAGAGAATGTACACAAGTATCAGTAACAGCAAAATGCCGGCACCAATCCATACCCAAAACCAATCAAAATATTCAACTTCAATTACAGAATTTATATCACGGGGGTTACCGCCCTTGTCCAAAGGCATATAACTTACATTTACCCGGAAAGTATCTGTATTCAATGGCTGGGATGTAGTATTCATCCGATTGATGCGATAGGGAAAGGACGGAAATACCCATGATCCGGAATCGAAGCTTGTAAATACAAGCGTTTGTTGCCATACCGCATTTCCCTGTTTATCCGTGCCGTTACCACCGGATTTTTGCAGGATGTCAAAGTGCTGAATGGAATCAGGAATGTTGATCACCACTTTATATTCCGTGGAAGGCAAATTGATCTGCATAATATAAGTGACAGGCTCGCCAATAAGTATGTCCTTTTTACTTACAGACGTTTGAACAGATTGGCCTGATCCTGCAAGAGCGCAAAACAAAAAAGAAAATCCAACGATGAACCTCCTGAAATATATCCGATAGTTTTTTATCATCCTGTCATTTTCTCTTTAAAAAGAACTTCTGTAAAATTTTTACATAATCATCATCGGTACGGACATGCAAAAGGTCTGCACCCGCTTTCCTGAAATACTTTTTACTGATGTCTGTCTGATCAAAGAAATACTGCCGGTAATTGTGCCTCACCATTGCGTCATCTGTATCCAGCCATTTACTTTTCCGGGTTTCAGGATCGGTTACCTGTATTAATCCTGCCTCTGGCAACTGCATATCCATTTTATCGTAAACTTTAATACCGATCACATCATGCTTTTTCCCGATTATTTTAAGATCGTTGTCATACCCCGTAGCCAAAAAATCACTGAGGATAAATGAAATGCTTCTTTGCCTGGTTGTATTATTAAAATACCTGATGGCTTCGTCAATATCAGTACCGTTATGGACGGGTTCTATACTCAGCAATTCCCGAACTATGAACAAAGCATGTGCTCTCCCTTTTTTTGGCGGTATATATTTTTCTACTTTGTTACTGAAAAATATAACACCTACTTTATCATTATTACTTATCGCACTGAATGCAAGGACAGCCGCCAGCTCTGTTATAAGATCCCTTTTCCTTTTTCCTACAGTCCCGAATAAATTGCTTGTGCTGATATCTACCATCAGCATGAGCGTGAGGTCCCTTTCTTCCTCAAAAACTTTAGAAAAAGGTGTATTAAAACGTGCGCTCACATTCCAATCTATAAACCGTACATCATCACCTGCAGTATATTCCTTGACTTCCAAAAAACTCATTCCCTTTCCTTTGAACGCAGAGTGGTATTCCCCTGTAAAAAGGCTCGTAGTGATCTTCTTGCTTTTTATTTCAAGCTCACGTACTTTTTTTAATATATCTGCGGTGGTTTGCAAGATGGCTATTCGTTGTTTGTTGTTCGTTGCTCGTTGTTCGATCTCTACTTCAATTCAGCTTTTTGATTGTAGTTAATAAAACCATTCAGAACCCGGATGCATTTTTCAATTTGAATATAAATTCTGTCAAAATCTTCCTGGTTAATTATTCCTACTGTTAATGCCACATTCATTAAAGCTTCTGTTTCGTAGAGTGAACCTCTCGAAATATGAAGAAACTGCAGGGTATCTTTTTTGTACTGCCTGCCCATTCCCTCGGCAATATTTGCTACAATAGAAACTGCTGCTCGCCTGCATTGTGACGTTAATCCATAAATCTCATCTTTGGGAAAACTCTTTGTAATGTGATAACCTTCTTTTACAACCTCCATAGAAACTTTCCAAACTTCCAAGTCTTTATAGCTTCCCATTAAAAATAAATTATCGATTTAAAGCCGGTCAACGAACAACGTTCAACTTTTTTACGGCACATTCACCGTCTTAAGTATTTCATCAATGATATCTTCCACATTCACGTTTTCTGCCTCTGCTTCGTAAGTGAGCCCTATCCTGTGACGTAAAACATCTTTACAAATATTTCGAACATCTTCAGGAACGACATAACCTCTTTTATTGAGGAAAGCATATGCCTTAGAAGCGAGTGCAAGGTTTATACTTGCCCGCGGAGAACCGCCGAAGCTGATCAAAGGCTTGAATTTTGCCAATTTATATTTTTCCGGGAATCTTGTTGCAAATACGATATCGAGAATGTAATTTTCTACTTTTTCATCTACATATACACTCCGTACAAGTTCTTTTGCTGTCAGAATTTCCTGCGCTGATGCAACAGGATTCACGGTGGGAGAAACAAGCCCGAGTGTATTCTGACGGATGATCATCTGCTCTTCCGATTTTGTCGGATAACCTACTACAACTTTGAGCATAAACCTGTCCACCTGAGCTTCCGGCAACGGGTAAGTTCCTTCCTGCTCTATTGGGTTTTGTGTAGCCAGTACAAGGAAGGGCTCCTCCAATTTATAGCTGGTATCGCCTATGGTAACCTGCCTTTCCTGCATAGCTTCTAAAAGAGCACTCTGCACTTTTGCAGGGGCACGGTTTATCTCATCTGCCAGAATAAAGTTTGCGAAAATGGGTCCTTTACGTACGAAAAATTCGTTTTTGCTCTGATTGTATATCATTGTTCCAATTACATCCGCCGGCAAAAGATCGGGGGTGAACTGGATCCTACTGAACCGGGCATGAATGGTTTGTGATAAGGATTTTATGGAGAGGGTTTTTGCGAGCCCGGGTACACCTTCAAGCAATACATGCCCGTTACTAAGCATGCCTATCAGCAGCCTTTCTATCATCGTTTGCTGGCCCACAACTACTTTACTGAGCTCATCATTTACCCGGGTGACAAATCCCGTAGCATGACTGATCTTCTCATTGAGCATGCGGATGTCTTCTGCTGTTTGTAACATAAGGTTATTTTTTCAGGTACTGCTAAATTAGTGATTAGCACATAAAAATTGTGCCTTTAAAATTCTGAAGGCGGGAAAGGTTTGTTAAAGCGGTTGATTTAGATATTTCAACTGAGGTATTTTCCAACAATAGGCATCCTTCTGCCAACACCGAATGCTTTTGGGGAAATGCGAATGATAGGGCAAAACTGGTTGCGCTTATATTCATTTACGTTCACCATTTTAAGAACCCTGTCAACCAAGGCATCATCAAAGCCCTGGTTTTTTATTTGCTGCGGATCTTTTTGCAGTTCGATGTACTGATAAAGGATTTTATCAAGGATCCTGTAATCGGGTAAGCTGTCGCTGTCTTTTTGCCCGGGACGCAATTCCGCACTTGGCGGTTTAGTAAGTATGTTGTCAGGTATTACCTGCCTGCCGGCAGGCAGGTTTCTGAATCTGTCGTTTATATACTTTGCGAGTTCAAATATCTGCAGCTTGTAGCAATCTCCCAATACTCCCAAGCCGCCTGCCATATCTCCGTATAACGTACCGTAACCGGTAGCCAGTTCACTTTTATTGGAAGTGTTCAGCAAAATATAACCGAATTTATTAGCTATCGCCATCAGCAAATTACCCCTTGTACGGCTTTGAATATTTTCTTCTGCGATGCTGAAAGGCAGGTCTTTAAAAAGAGGTTTAAGTTCATTTAAAAAACTATCGTAAATATTTTTAATGGGAATAATATGATATTCATTTTTCAGATTAATGCTCAGCTTTTCTGCATCTTCTACTGAATGGCCTGTAGAAAACTGAGATGGCATAAGAACCGCAGTAACATTTTCTGCACCCAACGCCTCGCAGGCAAGCGCAAGCGTAACGGCGCTGTCAATACCACCACTACTGCCAATGATGGCTTTTTTAAAGCCCATTTTTTCAAAATAATCCTTTATCCCCAATACAAGCGCTTTATGGACAAGGGGGATATTTAATGCCGGCTGAAGCGTTTCCGGATTCAGTTCCCTGTCAGGCACCAGATCAGCTAACTGAATAATATTTCCTTCTACGGTACCGTCGTCATTTAAAATAAAAGATTG
>JBGTJG010000252.1:0-3150 GCA_041745235.1 Ferruginibacter sp.
TGGAAAAGCACAGATGCCGGGGAAACTTGGACAAACCTGATGACTAAAAAAGGAATGCCCAAGAATGAGATAATCGGGAATATAGGTATTACCCTAAGCGCGGTGAACCCGGAAAGAGTTTACGCAATGATCGAATGTAAAAGCCGCGGTCTCTACCGAAGCGATGACGGTGGCGAGACCTGGGAGAAGCAATCCAATGATGCAAACATCACACAGCGAGCGTGGTATTTCAGCGGAATTTATGCAGATACTAAAAATGAAAATATTGTATATGCATTAAATGTGCAGTTTTATAAAAGCACAGATGCCGGCAAAACTTTTAAGTCAATAAGTACTCCCCATGGCGACCACCACGATCTCTGGATCGACCCGGAAGATGCAAACCGCATGATCATTGCAGATGATGGCGGTGCACAAGTCAGCTTTGACGCAGGCAATAACTGGAGCACATATTTAAACCAGCCAACAGCCCAGTTTTACAGGGTATCTACAGATAATCATTTCCCTTACAGAGTCTTAGCAGCACAGCAGGATAATTCTACCGTAAGGATCCTGAGTTCAGGAAGAAGCGGCCAAATATCTGCAAATGACTGGTCCCCTACCGCGGGCGCTGAAAGTGGTTATGTAGTGGCTGATCCAACGAACCCTGATATTGTGTACGGCGGAAACTACGGTGGATTTATCAGCAGGCTTGATCACAAAACCGGGGAGAACAGGGCTATCAGTGTCTATCCCGACAACCCGTTGGGAGCCGGAGTGAGTTCAATGAAATACCGCTTCCAATGGAACTTCCCCCTATTCTTCTCGCCTCATAATCCTAAACGTCTGTATGCGGCAGGCCAGCATCTTTTTATGACAGAAAATGAAGGACAGTCATGGCAGATAATAAGTCCCGACCTCACTACAAATGATCTATCTAAGCAGGGATCAAGCGGTGGGCTAATTACACAGGATAATACTTCGGTAGAGTATTATTGCACCATTTTTACTGCTATGGAAAGTCCTTACGAAAAAGATCTGTTGTGGACAGGCAGCGATGACGGCCGGGTAAATGTGAGCAGGGATGGCGGAAAGAATTGGGCTGATGTAACCCCACCTGCAGCCGGGAAATTAATGATGTGGAACTGTATTGACGCAGATCCGTTTAAAAAAGGTGCGGCGTACATAGTAGGAACAAAATATAAGCTCAACGACTTCACACCTTACATTTTTAAAACAGAAGATTACGGCAAAAGCTGGAGACAAATTACTTCCGGAATACCTATCATGCATTTTACGAGGGCATTACGTGCCGATAAACAGCGTGCGGGACTCTTATATGCGGGCACAGAATACGGTATGTATATAAGTTACGATGACGGTGCAAACTGGCGCCCGTTCCAACTGAACCTTCCTTCAGTTCCCATCACTGACATGACGATCAAGAATAATGATCTTGTTATTGCAACACAGGGTCGATCATTATGGATATTAGATGACCTCACAACAGTGCAGCAGTACAACGCCGCTCTGCGTGATAGAGAGCTCTTAATATTTCCTGTTAACAACAGTTATTTGCGAGAAGGGGCTATTAATCTTAACGTAAAAAATGCAGGAACTAATCCCGCAAACGGATCAGTTATAAATTTCTATCTCAAAAATGCTGACGATTCAACGAAAGGTTCAATCATAATATCAGACAGGAATAAAGCTATTATCAAAACCTTTTCTACAGATGCAAAAGAAAAAAAGAATAAAGTTGAATTTACCGGGGGCATGAATCAATTTGTATGGGATATGAATTATCCTGAAGCAGAAAAAATAGACAGCATGATTTTGTGGAACGGCGCTGTAGGCAGTACTAAAGCTGTGCCCGGACTGTATTATGCTAAAATAAAAGCCGGTAAAGATTCAGCAGAACTACCTTTTACGATACTCGCAAATCCCACCTATACCACCACACAAAAGGAGTATGAGGATCGTTTTAATACACTGATAAGCATAAGGGATAAATTCAGTGAAATACAAAGGGCAATAAAAACTATAAGAGATATAAGAACACAGATCAATGATTTTAACGCAAGGCAGGGCAAAGAACTGCCCAAAGAAATAAAAGTGAAAGGCGATACCATCAGTAAGCAATTGACTTTTATTGAAGAAGCGCTTTATCAAACTAAAGCTAAGAGCGGGCAGGATGTGCTCAACTACCCGATTCGGTTAAATGATAAGATCAGCGGGCTGTATGGCTATGCGGTAAGTGGACAGAATGCGCCTACACAACAGGTGATGCAAGCATTTGCAGATCTTTCAGCTCTGGCAGATATCCAATTGAACAAATTACAGACCCTGATAAAAACCGACGTTGCAGAACTTAATAAATTAATAAGAGATAAAGCTATACCGGTTATTACTCCGAAGCCATAAACTGAAAACAGAATATTTTTAATTTTATGAAAAATCTGTATCGGATTTACAGATCAAATGCGAGAGCCTGCTGAAGATCTTCTTTCAGATCTTCAGCATTTTCTATGCCGATGGAAATACGTATAAGGTTTTCCGGACTCACAGGATGATCTCCTTCTGCGCTTCTGCGATGTTCCACTAAGCTTTCTACGCCTCCTAGACTGGTAGCGTGTTTAAAAATATTCAACCCCCCGGCAAACCGCAAAGCTTCCCGCTTGCCCCCTTTTACCAAGACAGAAATGATGCTGCCAAAGCCCTTAGTCATTTGTTGTTCAGCAAGTTCATGATTAGGGTGAGATGGTAATCCCGGGTAAAATATTTTTTCAATACCGGCATGTTTTTCAAGGAATGTGGCGATCATCATAGCATTGCTGCATTGTGCTGCAAAACGAAGGGGAAAAGTAGCCAGGCTTCTGTTGAGCAACCAGCAATCAAATGGTGACGGAACTGCGCCGGCGAGTACCTGATATTCCCGGATGCCGGTACTTATTGCGTCAGTATGGTTTGTACAGATAACACCACCCAAAATATCTGAATGCCCGCTGAAAAATTTTGTGGAGGAATGCATTACATAGTCTGCGCCCATTTGCAAAGGTTTTTGCAAAATGGGCGTAGCAAAAGTATTGTCACACGCAGTAACAATTTCATGCTTTTTTGCCAGTGCAGTAATTGATTTGATGTCGGCTATTTTCAGTTGGGGATTAGATG
>JBGTJG010000253.1:0-14567 GCA_041745235.1 Ferruginibacter sp.
GAAGTGTTTGCAGCAGTAGAAGTGGCAGTAATGCCGGCCCCTGCAGCAACTGTTCCGCTTACTGTGCCTGTACAACCTGCAGCATCTGTAAAGCTGATGATATATGCACCTGCTGCCAGCGCGGTGAAATTACCGGACGCAGCACCTGTTGTATTTGCAGGCGTTGCATTGATTGTATAAGTGAAAGGTGCTGTTCCTGTAGGAGAGGTGGCAGCGAACGTTCCGTTATCAACACCGGGGCAAGAAGTACCGGTAGTAGTGCCCGTTGCAGTAAGCGCAGGGCCTGCTGTAACGGTGCTTGTAGTTGTACCCACACAACCGTTAGCATCAGTAAATGTAATGATGTATGTTCCTGCCGCAAGACCTGTAAAAGTTCCTGAAGCAGCACCGGTAGTATTAGCCGGCGTTGCATTAATAGTATAACCGAAAGGTGCCGTACCTGAACCCGGTGTTGGTGTAGCGGTCATGGTACCGTTGGTGGCATTGTTACACGATGTATTAGCTGAAGTGGAAGTTGCTGATATTCCCGCACCCGCAGCAACAGTACCGCTTAAGGTACCTGTACACCCTGTAGCATCTGTAAAGCTGATGACGTAGGGCCCTGCTGCAAGCCCTGTAAAGCTGCCGGAAGTTGCACCTGTAGTATTTGAGGGTGTTGCATTAATGGTGTAGGTGAAAGGACCTGTTCCTGTCGGAGATGTCGCCGAGAATGTACCGTTGTTTACACCCGGGCAGGAAGTGGCTGTTGTATTAGCTGTTGCCGTAAGCGCCGGTCCCGCACTGATTGTTTGTGTGGTAGTTCCGCTGCATCCGTTAGCATCGGTAAATGTGATTATATATGTACCTGCTGCAAGCCCTGTAAAGGTGCCGGATGTTGCACCGGTAGTATTCGCCGGCGTTGCATTAATAGTATAACCGAAAGGTGCCGTACCTGAACCCGGTGTGGGCGTGGCAGTCATAGAACCGTTGGTGGCATTATTGCACGTGGTGTTTACTGCAGTAGACGTTGCTGTAATAGCACTGCCTGTTGCAACCGTAGCATTTACAACGCCCGTTGTACCGTTAGCATCTGTAATTGTGATAGCATATGTTCCGCCCGCCAGGCCTGTAAATATACCGGATGTTGCGCCGGTTGTATTGGCGGGTGTTGCATTAATTGTATAAGTATAAGGGGCCGTACCTGTAGGAGATGACACCGTAACAGATCCGTTATTTATTCCGGGACATGAGGCAGCTGTTGTTGAAGTCGTTGCAGATAAGCCCGGGCCCGGAGCAACCGTTACTGCTGTTGTTGCGGTACATCCATTGGCGTCAGTTACAGAAATTATGTAGCTGCCTGCTGTTAACCCGGTAAATACTCCTGATGAAGCCCCTGTTGTGTTAGCAGGTGTGGCATTTATCGTATAAGCAAAAGGTGCAGTGCCGCCCGTAGGTGTAGCTGTTGCTGTACCATCTGATGCATTGGTCGTTGATGTACCGGTAGAGGAAGAAGAAAGGGCAATAGCTGTATTAGTAACGACCACACCCGTAACCGTACCTGTACAGCCGTTTGGAGCAGTAAAAGTTACAGTGTAGCTGCCGCCGGGCAGGCCGGTAAATGCGCCAGATGTTGCTCCTGTTGTATTTGCAGGTGTGGCATTAATTGAATAAGTATAGGGTAGCGTTCCTGCAGGCGGGGTAACAGTAAATGTACCGTTATTTATACCCGGGCAGGCAGCAGCCGTTGTACTTGCAGTCGCGGTTAGAGCAGGCCCTGCAGTAATGGTTTGTGTAGTTGTTCCCGTACACCCGTTAGCATCAGTAAATGTAATTGTGTATGTGCCCGCAGCAAGACCGGTAAATGCGCCGGAAGTAGCACCTGTGGTATTAGCGGGGGTTGCATTTATGGTATATGCAAATGGTGCAGTTCCTGAACCCGGTGTTATCGTGGCGGTCAAAGAACCATCAGTCGCATTATTGCAGGAAGTATTTGTAAAGGTTGATGTACCGCTTATTGCAGCATTTGTTGCAACCACCGCGGTAACTGTACCTGTACAACCGCTTGCATCCGTAAAAGTAACGGTGTAGCTGCCGCCGGGCAGGCCCGTAAATTGGCCTGATGTTGCACCGGAAGTATTTGCCGGTGATGCATTAATGGTATAAGCAAAAGGTGCAGTGCCGGTAGGTGCCGTAACAGTTAAAGTCCCGTTATTGACACCGGGACATGAAGCAGCCGTAGTACTTGCCGTGGCTGTTAGTGCGGGACCTGCAGCGATTGTCTGCGTAGTTGTCCCTGTGCAGCCGTTAGCATCTGTAAATGTAATGGTGTATGTGCCCGCCGAAAGCCCGGTAAATGCACCTGATGTGGCACCTGATGTATTAGCCGGCGTGGCATTAATAGTATAAGTAATTGTGCCGCTTCCGGAACCCGGTGCCGGGGTTGCGGTCATAGTACCGTTTGTTGCATTATTGCAGGAAGTATTTGTGAATGTGGAAGTACCGCTTAATGGGGCACTTGTTGCTACTACCGCAGTAACTGTACCGGTACATGTATTTGCATCGGTAAAGGTAACTGTGTAGCTGCCGCCTGCCAGACCTGTAAAAATTCCTGATCCGGCTCCTGTGGTGTTAGCCGGTGTTGCATTTATTGTATAAGCAAAAGGCGCTGTGCCGGTAGGTGCTGTTACAGTTAGAGTGCCGTTATTAACACCGGGGCAGGCAGCCGCTGTTGTACTTGCTGTTGCAGTAAGTGCAGGCCCTGCAGTGATTGTTTCCGTGGTGGTACCCGTACAGCCGTTTGCATCAGTAAATGTAATGGTGTATGTGCCGGCAGCAAGCCCGCTAAATGCCCCTGAACCCGCACCTGTAGTGTTAGCCGGTGTAGCATTAATGGTATAGGTAAAAGGAGCTGTCCCTGATCCTGCAGCTGGTGTTGCCGTCATAGTGCCGTTTGTGGCATTATTGCAGGAAGTATTTGTAAATGCAGATGTACCGCTCAGTGCCGCACTTGTAGCCACGACGCCGGTAACAGTCCCTGTACAGGTATTTGCATCTGTAAAGGTAACCGTATAGCTTCCGCCGGCGAGACCGGTAAATGCACCTGATGCAGCACCGGTCGTATTAGCCGGTGTGGCATTTATTGTGTAAGTAAAAGGTGCGGTACCTGTAGGAGCAGTAACAGTTAATGTACCGTTATTTACACCGGGGCAGGCGGCAGCAGTTGTAGTTGCCGTTGCCGTAAGGGCAGGCCCTGCAGTAATAGTCTGAGTGGTGGTACCCTGGCAGCCGCTGCCATCAGTAAGGGTAATAATGTATGTACCCGCAGCAAGGCCGGTAAAGGCACCGGATGTTGCACCTGTTGTGTTTGCCGGCGTGGCGTTTATAGTATAAGCAAACGGCGCTGAACCTGAACCCGGGGTCGGCGTAGCCGTCATGGTACCGTTTGCGGCATTGTTGCAGGTGGTATTGGTAGCTGTGGAACTGAGTGTAATGGCTGTGCCCGGTGCAACCGTGACTGCAACCGAAACCGTACAACCCGGGGCGGAGACCGTTACATTATGCGGACCACCGGCAACGCCGGTAAATATGCCCGTTGTATTTGAAGTGGTGGCATTTCCGTCTAATACATAAGTGTAAGCACCGGCGGGGGTAACCGTAACGGTAATGGTACCGTTATTTATACCCGGGCAGGAAGCACCTGTACTAGTAGCGGTGGGCACTGCCGTACAACAGTTTGTGGCTGCTGCAAAAGTTACGGTTTTTGGAGCCGAAACACATCCGCTGACATCTGTGGCTGTAACGCTGTAGGTACCGGGAGCAAGATTAGGAAAAACACCGGTAGTATTTGTGAAGCCTCCGGGGTTTACTGTATAAGTTACGGTGCCGCTCGCAAAAAGTGTCTTTACAGAATCTATAGTTCCGGTAGGTACAGTACAGGTTGGTTGTGTACGATAAACTGTATCAATAGTTATAACCGTACAGGGACCGATGGGAGCATATGCCTTCCTGTTTAAACATTGATTGGCTACTGCACAACATGCAGCATAAAGAGTAATATTGGAGCAGGCACTGCCGGGGGGATCGTATACAAAAGGGGATCCTGTGCCAACCTGTGTGCCGCCTGTAGAAGCGGTCCACCAGGTAACGGTGTTGGAATTACCACAGCTTGCAGTAAAGGTTGTAGTATAATTTGGCGTGCCGGTGGAACAATCTCTTGTTGGAACGGGGGCAGGCGTGGTTTGATATAAGGGACCGCATGGAGCTACAGCAAGTGAAAATACAAGCTCATTGTTATTACCGGGGTCAGGTTGCGTCCAGCAACCGGTATTACCGTCTGCGGTTGCTCTTACTTTTAAATAATAATTTGAACTAATTAATACATTATTGCATATCCTGGCACTAAAAGTAAAAGATAAAGGTGAACTGCAGGAAGGTGTTGCATTACCCCAGTTATCACAAGGGTTTGCAGTACCTCCCCCGCCGGGGCAACAGCCCGGGCTTGTGCCCGCCCAATAATAGCCCGGAGCGCCTACTGTTGCAGGATTCATATTATTTGTGCAGGATCCCGGATTAGTACCTGTACAACCGTTCGATACAGTCCAAGCCCCAAGTGAAAGGTTCGTACTTAAAAAGGTAAAGCCGGCCGTAACCGGAAAAAATACCCCGTGTATCCAATTAATATCGGGCCCTTTGTTCCACAGAATATTACTTATTGTAAAATTTATAACAGTAGAATCACAGGGATCAGTGCAGGTTAGAACACCTCCAATTACAGAAGAGCCGTTCCCGGACACAAAATTAGCTGTCACTGTAGGAGGGGGGCCGCCGCATTGATTAAGCTTACCGGTTGTAGAAATATTGCCTACTGTTATCGGTTGTGCCACAGATAACAGATAAGTAAGTCCGGAAAGAATATAAGTGGAAAGTAATTTTTTAAACATGGAAGTTATTTTGTCTGTGAGGCCAATCCTGTTTTTAATATTTTAAGGTACTCCAAGGGATATGAAATGTCACCGGCTGCGCCCTTTATAAAGAAATCAGCGGCCCACAACCTATCTTCTATACTGAGTTTAGGGTTATCCAAAACTTTAAAGAGAAATGCATTGCGCATCATTTTGGGGACTTCCATTTTCATAGCGAAGGCCTTGTTTTGTAAAACAATAGTAGCCTCCTTGCTCAGAGGTACGTCCCTGCTGATGTTAATCAGGTTTGTGATTCGGTCATGTTCATACATAGGGTGGGACTTGTCTAAGGTAGTTTGCGCAGAAACAGTTGTCATTAGACCAAAACAGAATAAAATCAGAGCAAAAAGCGTAAATTTATACATTATTATTATTTTATATATTAAAACCGGTAAAACCAAATAAATAAGGGCTCTAAGTTAGTATTTTTTAATGACTTTTTTAGATTTCCTTAACGTTGGTTTAGGATTCCCGAAGCAGTAAAAATGCAGCCTGTGTATCAGAAGATTTTTAAAAGAAAGAACCGGAGTATTTAAGCGCTTTTAAAAACTGTTTTTATTTCAGTAAATTTATAACTGATTTTTCATTGTTTTATCCCTGAGGCGGTATCATCCCACAATTTTGCACCGCCTTTTATGCCATCCTTATTGCTTACGATCCGGATATTTTCCGGCAGCTCCCCGGAAATATGTTTTGCATTTCCGCCGCCGATGTAAAGCGTATCATAATTGTAAACAGTGTGCAAAACAGTTATGATTTTCTGTATTCGTTTGTTCCATTTTTTATGGCCGCATGTTTCAAAAGCTTCATTGCCCGCATATTCATCATACGTGAGCCCTTTCGCAAAAGGGTGATGCGCTATTTCAAAATGAGGGAGCAATTTTCCGGCAAACAGTAACGCTGTTCCGAAACCTGTTCCCAAGGTTATCATCATTTCAAACCCTTTGCCGCTTACGACGCCCAAGCCCTGCATATCAGCATCATTAAGCACGCGGGCAGGGCATTGCATGGTTTCTGTAAGGATCTTGTCAATATCAATATTTTTCCAGGAGTCATTATCCAGGTTAGGCGCTGTGAGCACAATGCCGTCCCTCACCAGCCCGGGAAAACCTGCAGAAACTTTTGTAAAGTCATGCATATCCGCAGTTAATTCCCTGATAGCTGCAAGCACGCTATCAGGCGTAGCAGGAGAGGGTGTTACGATCCTTTTACGCTCCATCAGCAATTCCCCTTTTGCATCAAGGATGGTTGCTTTTATACCGGAGCCGCCTATATCAATGGTCAGTATTTTATCGTTGGGAGAAAGCATGGAAAGATTTTTTTGCGGGTGAAGCGTAAATTAATGTATTATTTTTTGTGAGCGGGTTTAGTACAATTCGGAAACTATGACCGGCAAGTAAAGATAATTTGCAATACGAAATCTGATATTTGAAGAAAAGGCGTCAAATTTTTAAAACCGGCACTTGGTAAAAAACTTTATTTAATTTCTTGTTCTTATTCCGTTTCGGAAGACGAGTGCCGATGAAATAATTCCTCTGATACAAAAACGTGTTGTACTTTCAGCAGCAAAGGAAATTGACAAGTATGACAGGAGCAGAAGAACAAAGACTTACCGACAATGCGCATAAAGAAGTACCCTTAGAAAAATGGGGTTCTTACCTCAGCGAAAGGCAATGGGGCACCGTACGGGAAGACTACAGTGAGAACGGTAATGCATGGACGTATTTCCCGCACGACCATGCCCGCAGCAGGGCATATATGTGGGGAGAGGATGGCATTGCAGGATTGTGCGACAGGAACCAGGATATCTGTTTTGCTGTTGCAATGTGGAACGGTAAAGACCCAATCTTAAAGGAAAGATTATTCGGTCTTGGAAATCATGAAGGCAATCACGGGGAAGATGTGAAGGAACTGTATTATCACCTTGATAATATACCCAGCCATTATTACATGCAATACCTGTACAAATATTCGCAGGGGGAATACCCTTACAACGAACTGATAGAAAAAAACAAATCCCGCGGTAAATACGATTCGGAATACGAGATATTAGACACAGGCATTTTTAACGACAATAAATATTTTGATGTTTTTATTACCTATGCAAAAACAGACAGCGAAGATATTTCGATAAAAATTGCCATTGTAAACCGCGGCCCTGAAGAAGCGTCCATAACTATGATGCCTACATTGTGGTTTTACAACAGGTGGCATTATTCAGGGTTGGAGGTAAGGCCTTCTTTAAAATTGATTGCGGAAAATACGGTTAGGATAGAGCATGAAAGAACCGGAAAGTATTATCTCTATTTTGAAAAAGCAGAGGATGCTTTGTTTACAGAAAATGAAACCAATAGGGAAAGACTATTCGGCACGCCAAATGAATCGGTATTTGTAAAAGACGCTTTTCATGATGCGATCATAAACGGGAAAAATAAAAATCTACTGCGAGACAGAAAAGAAGGAACAAAATTTTCGGCAGTTTTTGATCGGAAGATAGGGGCGGGGCAAAGTGAAACCATCCTGCTTCGCATTTCTGATAAAGTGTTGCAGGATCCGTTTGAGGGCGGATTGAAAATATTTGAGCAGAGAAAAAAAGAGGCTGATGAATTTTACAACACAATTATAAAACATGGTGACGCGGATCTTGTTGCCGTACAACGCCGTGCATTTGCCGGGGTGTTGTGGAGCAAACAATTTTATCATTTTGATGTGGAACGTTGGTTGCAAAAAGGTGACGGTATTACACCGCTATCTGATAAACGTGCAAAAGGGCGAAACAGTAAATGGCTCACGTTAAAAAATCAGGATGTAATTTCTATGCCTGACAAATGGGAGTATCCCTGGTATGCAGGATGGGATTCTGCATTTCATGCGATCTCTATGGCGCTGATAGATCCTGTTTTTGCAAAGAATCAAATGCTGCTCATTATGCGGGAATGGTACATGAACCCTGCGGGGCAGCTGCCCGCTTATGAATGGGATTTCAGCGATGTAAATCCGCCGGTGCATGCGTTTGCAGCGATGGAAATTTATCACATTGAGAAAAAAAGAAAGGGCGAAGGGGATATTGTTTTTTTGAAAAAAATATTTCAAAAGCTGATCATCAATTTTACCTGGTGGGTAAACAGGAAAGATGCAAATGGTAATAATGTTTTTGAAGGCGGCTTTTTAGGGCTTGATAATATCAGCTTATTTAACCGCAACGTATCACATGATCCTAATGTTGTACTTGAGCAAACTGATGGCACTGCGTGGATGGGCATGTATGCGCTTAATATGATGGACATCGCCATTGAGATCGCAAATCATGATATTGCTTTTGAAGATATGGCGACAAAATTTTACGAACATTTTGTAATTATATCCGCTGCACTTAATGAACTCGGCCTTTGGGATGAAAGGGATCATTTTTTTTATGATGTGCTTTCGGTTACGGGTTGTAAGCCTGAGCCGCTCCGGGTAAGATCTGTGGTAGGTCTTACGCCGCTATTCGCTGTGTCTGTAATAGAGTTGAAGGAAACGGATAAACTGCCTGATTTTAAAAAACGGATTAAATGGTACCGAGAATACCGGAAGGAAACAAATAAATACCTGCCGGGTGAAGAAAAACACCCGGGGCATGATATGATCTTAACGATGATCCATAAAGAGAAACTGGCAACATTGCTTACTGTTTTTTTAAATGAAAATGAGTTTTTATCTCCCGCGGGGCTTCGTTCTTTATCTGCATTTTATACAAACAATCCTTATAAGGTAACCATAGATCATATTGAATACAGCATACAGTATGACCCGGCGGATTCTACTTCATCCCTCTACGGCGGTAATTCTAACTGGCGGGGCCCGGTATGGATGCCGATCAATTATCTTTTTGTAATGGCCCTTAAAAAATACGGCGCTTTTTACGGCGATTCGCTGATGATCGAATACCCGGCAGGTTCCGGGAAATCTTACAACCTGAATGATATCGCTAAAATGATAACAGAAAGATTGGTCTCGATATTTAAGAAAGATATGAACGGCGAGCGTCCGGTGTTCGGCGATTACAATTCATTTTACAAAAATGAGGGAAATGACCTGGTGCTTTTCCATGAATTTTTTCACGGTGACACAGGGAAAGGCCTCGGCGCTTCTCATCAGACAGGCTGGTCAGCATTATTCCTCAATTTAATGCAGGATTAAAAACAGTCCTATGGTTTAAAGATGGGCAATGTTATTTTACTTGCATGTTTACGGTCATGATAAACACGAATGGTTGATTTTCGGAAATCGTTTTCTTCTGCATCAGGAATGCGCATAAATTTCTGCGGATTTCTGTCAACCAAAGGAAACCAGCTGCTTTGGATCTGTACCATTATCCGATGTCCCTTTTTAAAAGTATGCATCACGTCAGGCAACTCGTATTTTACGGTTGTTATTTTATTTTCTGTAAATGGTTGCGGTTGTGAGAAACTGTTACGGAATTTTCCCCGGATCACCTCTGCACGTACGAGGCGTTGCATACCTCCCATGTCTGTTGTTTTAGGCAGGAACGAGGGTACAGGCTCGTTTGCGGGAAGGACATCTATTAATTTCACAATAAAATCTGCATCGGTAGAAGAAAGGGAAATTTTGAGGTCAGCAACTATTTTTCCGCTTAATGTTACATCCTCGGTTAAGGTATCTGTTTGAAAAAGCAACACATCATTTCTTGCCGCAACAAAGCTTTGATCCTCCGCCATGTATCTGTTATTCCTGCTTGCATGGATGCCCTTTGTGTAAGGAACCGGGTTAGCGGGATCGCTGATGTATTCATCAAAATTATTTATCTCTGTCGGTTTATCGGGGGATAATTTTTTAGCACTGTGTAAGAAGTAATCGGTAGGTCTTACATTTGCCGGAGGCCATGCCGTAAAAGATCTCCATCGGTTGGTGCCTGTTTCAAACACAGTTGCTTCTGCAGCATTAAAATTCCCTTTGTCTTTCAGGTAAAAATTGAAGAAGGTCGTTTCCAAAGAATCCTGATAATACTTACTCGTATTGCTGCCAAAATCATGGGTGGCATAACTCTTCCATTCGCTGCGTGCCCATGACCCGTGGGTCCACGGGCCCATGACCAAACGGTTTTTATTTACGGGATTTTGTTTTTCAATAGACTCATATGTTCTTAATGCGCCAAACAGATCCTCCGCATCAAACCAGCCGCCAACAACCAATACAGCAGGTTTTATATTTTTGAGATGGGGCCGGATATTCCTAGCCTTCCAGTATGCATCATATGTATCGTGTTGTAAATATTCATTGAAAATATAACTGCGGTTATTAAAATATTGGGTGTCCTGGGTATATTTTATCGGGCCAAGCTTAAGAAAAAAATCATACAGGTCTTTGGGTTTGGATTTAAACATTGATGTGCCGTAATCTTCTGTCGGGCCTTTTCTCTCCTTACCGTAATAATTCATAAAATTGAAATTATCCATCAGGAAAAAAGCACCGTTGTGGTTTGCATCATCGCCGATAAATTCATCTGTAACAGGCGCCTGCGGACTTACTGCTTTAATGGCAGGGTGAGCACCCGGCAAAGATGCTGTTGCATAAAAACCGGGATAAGAAATACCGTATAATCCTGCCCGTCCGTTATTATTCTTTATATTTTTAACCAGCCAGTCAACCGTATCATACGTATCACTGCTCTCGTCCACATCAGTTCTCTTTTTCTTTTTTGCAATGTGCGGGGTCACTTCAAGGTTTATGCCTTCACTCATATAGCGGCCGCGAACATCCTGCACAATAAAAATATATTTTTCTGCCATCAGGGCCGGATTGGGTCCGAGCCGTTCAGGGAATTTATCTTTGCCATAAGGCCCCGCTGAATAAGGTGTGCGTGTAATTAGGAAGGGGTATTTTTGTTCTGTATCTTTTGGAGTGTAGATAATGGTTTTTAGTTTTATGCCGTCCCGCATGGAAATAACCATATCCGTTTTCTCAAAGTTTTCTTTTACAAAATCTTTTCCGCTCTGTGCGTATCCGCAGGTGGTGACAACCAGTCCCACCAAAAAAAATAACTTACTCATATCAGTTCTTTAAAACTGGCAAAATAAACTTTGTTTTATTTAAGGCATTGTGAAAGATCCGTATTGTAGCTTTCTGATAATCCTTTTCATCAGCTTTATAAATGTTCATGAACTTCTGCGGATTGCGGTCTGCAAGCGGAAACCATGTGCTTTGTATCTGTATCATAATGCGATGCCCTTTTTTAAAAGTATGCGCCACATCCGGCATTTCATATTTTACCGATGTTATTTTATTCGGTACAAAAGGTTCGGGCCTTTCAAAGCTGTTACGAAATTTCCCCCGCATTATTTCTCCCCTTACAAGCATTTCATAACCACCCATCGGATATTCTTTTACTGCAGATCTTCTTGCAGTGGGCTCGCTGCCGGGATAAAGAAAGTCATCCGGGAAAACATCGATCAGTTTAACCACAAAATCCGCATCAGTAGATGATATCGCAGCAACAAGATCCGCTATAACAGGACCCGCTACAGTTATATCTTCCTGTAAAATCTCCGTTTTAAAACTCAGCACATCCGGGCGGCGCCCCGCAAAACGCTGGTCGTCTGTCATGTATTCTCTTGTGCGGTATTGATGAACGTCTTCTGTATAAGGTACAGGGTGAGCAGGATCGCTGACGTATTCACTGTATGCTGATGGCTTATTGATCTTATCAGTTATGTTGTCATTTGCATTTTCAACGGCTAAGGTACCCTGTGGTGTTATAACGAGGTTTGTGTTCTTCGCAGCGGCAGGTGGCCATTGGGAAAATGTTTTCCATGTATTTTCCCCGGAGAAAAATATGTTTGCTTCAGCTATATTATTTACACTTCCTTTATTCTTCAGGTAATAATTAAAGAAAGGCACTTCAATATTTTTCTGATAATACTCAGAAGTGTTTGAACCGAATTTTACATTGCCTAAAAAGCTTCCTTCTCTTGCCCATTGCCCGTGATACCAGGGACCCATTACAATTTTAGAATTCGTTTGAGGACTTTGTTTTTCATTTGCTTTATAAGCATTCCATGCACCCCAGCAGTCTTCAGCATCAAATAAGCCACCCACCCAAAGCATGGCCGGTTTTACGTTGTATAAACCGGTGCGGGCATCCCTCGCCTTCCACCATGCATCATAATTCGGGTGTTCATACATCTGGTGCCAGAAACGGATGCTGTCGCCGATTAGCCTTGCCAGTTTTTTCGGCGTTCCGTTCTTCAGGTAAAATCTATAGTTGTCCCTTACAGTCGTTGTAAATCCCCTGCCGTAATCCTGTATAGGAACAGGACGTGGTTTTCCGAAAGAAGAATAAAAAGAAAAGCCATCCATTGCAAAGAAAGCGCCGTTGTGGTGAAAATCATCACCGATGAACCAATCCGTAACAGGCGCCTGAGGGCTTACTGCTTTCAATGCAGGATGGCCGCTCAGTGCAGCTTCAGTTGAATAAAACCCCGGATAGGAAATGCCATACACGCCTACGTTGCCATTATTGTTCTCTATGTTTTTAACCATCCAGTCTATAGCATCATAAGTATCACTGGCTTCATCAATCTCTTTTCCTTTTTTGTTTTTGTTGAAAGGACGTACATCCTCAAATACACCTTCACTCATGTAGCGGCCACGCACATCCTGTGTGACCAAAATATAATTTTCCTTTACATATGCATTTTCATAGGTGCTCCAGGGACGGTCATAATTTTCACCGTAAGGTGCTGCAGAATACGGCGTACGGGTTAACAGAAACGGATGTTTCTCACTGTTGTCCTTCGGAATATAAAATGAGGTGAATAATTTGACTCCGTCCCTCATGGGGATATAGACCTCTTTCTTTGTGTAATTATTTACAAACCATGTGCTGTCTTCATTATGCGCTGCGGCAGTAAACGAAATAATGACAAAGGCTGCAAAGGAAATAAATTTGTGCATAGGAAATATTTAAGCGATAAATTTAGCGAAACAAAATGATTGTAATGAGCAGCAACGAAGCTTTGATTGAAAAATTCTACACTGCCTTTCAAAAACTTGATGCATCAGGCATGAATGCATGTTACAGCAATGACATTGCCTTTTATGATCCGATGTTTGAATTGTTGCAGGGAGATGCGGCAAAAGCAATGTGGGAAATGCTTTGCAAAAACGCTAAAAACTTTTCATTGACATTTGGTAACATCAAAGATCTCGGGGATAATTATTACACCTGTGACTGGCAGGCATCTTACACCTTTTCTAAAAGTGGGAGGAGAGTGGTAAACAAATGCAAGGCACATATGAAATTGGAGAACGGTTATATCACGGAGCACAGCGATGCGTGGAGCCTTCATAAATGGAGTGAACAGGCGCTTGGCTTACCCGGTAAGTTTTTGGGATGGGCAGGTTTCTTTCAGAGAAAAATGAAGAACACGGCAAAGCGGAATCTGATGGAATATATGCAAGCAATTAATAATTATTAATTTATTCAACCTTCGTGATCTTGATAATATTTGTGGGGAGATGCATATGAACGGGCGTACTTCCGGTATTGATTACAATATCATCTTTCTTTACAAAACCACGTTCCTTCAGAATATCTATCTGGTCAAAAATAATATCATCAAGGCTTTCTTCTTCTGCATAATAAAATGCACGCACGCCCCAGCTGAGGCTTAGCTGGCTTATTAATGTTCTTTCCTTGCTGAAAATATAGAGAGGCGCTTTCGGCCTGTAACTGCTGAGCATAAAAGCAGTATAGCCGCTTTGTGTCATGCCTACAAGCGCATTTGCCTGGCTGTCTTTTGCCAGTTGACAGGCACTGTAACATATCGCGTCGCTGATAAAAGACGGTGAATGCGGTTGCGGGGTAAGAATGTCATCGCGGTCAAAATTATATACTGTCTTCTCTACTTCCAGGATGATCTTGCTCATGGTTTCCACTACAAGAGTAGGGTATAGGCCTGCAGCTGTTTCGCCACTGAGCATTACCGCATCAGCTCCTTCCAATACAGCATTTGCTACGTCACTGACCTCACTTCGGTTTGGCTTGGTCCTTTCCAGCATACTTTCCATCATCTGCGTAGCTACGATAACCGGCTTTGCACGGTGCATACATTTTCTGATGATATCTTTTTGTATCACAGGCACCTGTTCGATCGGTATTTCCACACCGAGATCGCCGCGGGCTACCATGATGCCGTCGCTTTCAATGATAATGTCACGGAGATTCTTTAATGCTTCCGGCATTTCTATTTTAGCGATCACTTTTATTTTGCTGTCTTTTGCTTTGATCAGTTTTTTCAGTTCAATAATATCATTGGCTTTCCTCACAAAAGAGAGTGCTACCCAGTCCATTTTTTGTGTAATAATAAACTCCAGATCTGCCATGTCCTTCTCGGTCATTGACGGCATGGTAAGCTCACTGTCCGGTAGATTTACGCCTTTTTTCGGGGTAAGTGTCCCGCCAAGCGTAACACGCATAAGGATCTCTTTTTCATTAAGCACTTTAAGCGCCTGTAATTCCATTTTGCCATCATCTAAAAACACCCGTTCACCCGGTTTTACATCTGTTGTAAGGTTGGGGTATGACACATATATCTTTTCATTTGTGCCCACCATTTTCTCGGT
>JBGTJG010000254.1:0-10804 GCA_041745235.1 Ferruginibacter sp.
AAATTGTTCAGAACATTCATACTCAAAAAAAACTTGAGCGATTTCTTACTGAAAGCAATGAATTCCTGAATGTTATTTTTGATTCTGTAAAAGATGCCGGATTTGTGATCCTCAATTCTGAGCTCAGAGTGGTACGGAGTAATAAAACTTTTATTAAAATTTTCGAGCTGAAAAATACGCCTGTCACAGATATTAAAATTTCAAAGCTTGAGCATACTTTCTGGAAAAGCAGTGAGATACGCAAACAAATCACCGATGTGATCGTGAGCCGGAAGCCTTTAAAAAAAGAAGTTTTCCATTATGAAAATTCCAATGGGAAAGTAAAGGAGCTGGAGATCACTTCTAAACTGATGGAAAATGACGGTGCAGAAAGATCTATACTCCTGATAATCCGCCCAAAGTAAGAAATCTATTTATTTGGCTTTTTGAGATTCTCTTCCTTTTTGAATATAAAACTGCAAACTCTTTGAGTTTCTCTCCTTACCTATTGTGGTGCACTCTTTGTACCAACTCGGGAAATCATTATCGTGCCCGAAGGACCCTCACTGGTTATACTCAAAGAAAAGATCAGCTTCCTGAAAGGGAAAAAGATCATTGCTGCATCAGGGTATGCTGATATAGATTACAGTGAGCTTGAAAATAAAAAGATAACAGATATAAAAACGTGGGGCAAGCATCTTTTCATTTGCCTTAAGGATATCAACATTGAAATTCACCTGCGGCTCTTCGGCAGTTACCTTATCAATGAAAGAAAATCTAAGATAAATTCAAAACTGAGATTGGAATTTGCAAATGATGAACTGAACTTTTATGTTACGGATGTTAAGCTCATTCCTGATCTTGCCGTGTTTGATTGGCACGCAGATGTAATGGGTGAGGATTGGAATATTGCAAACGCCAAAAAGAAATTGAAGAAAATACCCGAAACAAAAATTTGTGATGCCCTGATGGATCAAAAGATATTTTCCGGTGTAGGCAACATTATAAAAAACGAAATGCTTTGGCGAGCAAAGCTTCATCCCGAAAAGATGATAAAAGATATTCCTGTTCCAAAGCTCACCGCATTGCTGAAGGACGCAGCAGTTTTTTCATTTGAATTCCTGAAGTACAAGAAGGCAGGGACCTTATTGAAACATTGTAATGCATATCAAAATAAAATCTGCAGCAGGTGTAAGACCGATATTGTAAAAGAAGATATGGGCAAAGGAAAAAGAGGTACCTATTATTGCCCAAAATGTCAACAGTAGATCATTGCAGTTTTTTCACCAGTTTTGACAGTGTCTTTTCCACCTTTGGTTTTTTAAGATCACAGCCATGAACAGTAATGATCTTCCAACCGCTTTTCTTTAACGCATTCAGGCTCCTCTTATCATTGGCTTTATTTGTTTCGATCTTATGCTGCCACCAATCTGTTCTTGTCTTGGGAATAGTTGCATACCGGCAATTATGATGTCCGTGCCAAAAGCAACCATGAATAAAAATTACAGCTCCGTATTTTGGTAAAACAATATCCGGTTTGCCGGGTAGGTTCTTATTGTGCAGCGTGTATCGGTATCCAAGAGCATGGAGATATTTACGGACAAGCATTTCAGGAGCCGTATCCTTGCTCCTGATCCTGCTCATATTATGACTGCGAACTTCTTTGCTGTGAATATCTGCCATGGTTGGAATAGAAAGCAAACATAATTCCGAAAATCTTCCGGCGTACTTATTGGTTTTATGGTGAAAACTCAATTATGGCAACGGCAAAGAAAACCGCAAAGAAAAATGACGCAGACCTTTGCTGGACCGGTTATTAGCAAGTACGCAGAAAAACCAAAAAAGGAAAGACTGTTCCTAATTGTGGCCCCGAGAAAAAGGAGAAATAAATTACATATTTCTCCTGTATTGCCCGCCTACGCTGTACAGCGCATTGGTTATTTCACCAAGTGAACAAACCTTTACTGTCTCCATAAGTTCTGCGAAAAGGTTGCCGTTGTCAATCGCTACCTGCTGCAGTTTAGTAAGCATGGCCGCACTTTTATCTTTATGTCTTTCTTTAAAAGCTTCAAGCATTTTTATTTGCAGTTCCTTTTCTTCTGTTGTAGAACGTATCACTTCTGCCGGCAAAATTGTCGGCGATCCTTTTTTATTAAGAAAAGTATTTACACCAACGATAGGAAATTCCCCGGTATGTTTTAATGTTTCATAATAAAGACTTTCTTCCTGAATTTTATTTCTCTGGTACATTCTTTCCATTGCTCCCAGGACGCCACCACGCTCTGTTATACGGTTGAATTCCGTTAGCACTGCCTGTTCTACCAACTCCGTCATTTCTTCTGTGAGGAAAGATCCCTGCGTTGGGTTTTCATTCTTTGCAGTTCCTAATTCACGGTTTATGATAAGCTGTATTGCCATAGCACGCCGCACACTCTCTTCTGTAGGAGTGGTAATGGCTTCATCATATGCATTTGTGTGCAGGGAATTACAGTTATCATAAATGGCATACAAAGCCTGCAATGTGGTACGGATATCATTAAAATCAATTTCCTGTGCATGCAGGCTGCGGCCGCTCGTCTGAATATGATATTTTAATTTTTGGCTACGGTCATTCCCCTTGTATTTGTATTTCATCGCCTTTGCCCAAATACGACGGGCCACACGGCCAATAACACTATACTCCGGATCCATACCGTTGCTGAAGAAGAAAGAAAGATTTGGTGCAAAGTCATCAATGTTCATCCCGCGGCTCAGGTAATATTCTACAAAAGTGAAGCCGTTAGCAAGCGTAAAAGCAAGCTGTGTTATAGGATTGGCGCCGGCTTCAGCAATGTGATAACCGCTAATGCTTACACTGTAAAAGTTCTGTACTTTATGTGTGATAAAATATTCCTGCACATCACCCATTAATTTCAAAGCAAATTCCGTGGAGAAAATACAGGTATTTTGCGCCTGATCTTCTTTTAAAATATCTGCCTGTACGGTACCGCGTACAGATGAAAGCGCCTTTGCTTTTATTTGTTCATATACATCTGCCGGCAAAACATCTTTTCCGCTTAGGCCAAGTAATCGCAAACCCAAGCCATCATTTCCTTCCGGTAAGGCACCGGAAAAATCTCCGAGTGCAGGAGTTACGGGTTTACCGTCTACACCGTAATACTTGGGCATAGATTCCAGATCAAATAACGATTCTATTTTTTTATTTACCTCTTCCCGTAATTTATTTTCAATGATGTATTTTTCACACATCTGGTCAATTGCTGCATTCATGAAAAAAGCCAGCAACATTGGCGCAGGTCCGTTGATCGTCATGCTCACTGATGTTTTCGGATTGCAGAGATCAAAGCCGCTGTATAATTTTTTAGCATCATCAACCGTCGCAATACTTACCCCACTGTTCCCAACTTTACCATAGATATCGGGACGGTATGCAGGGTCTTCCCCGTACAACGTCACACTGTCAAATGCAGTGCTGAGGCGTTTTGCAGGCTGACCGACACTTACATAATGAAAACGTCTGTTGGTGCGCTCCGGGCCGCCTTCTCCTGCAAACATGCGGGTTGGATCTTCTCCTTCACGCTTCAGGGGAAATACGCCTGCGGTAAAAGGAAATTCACCGGGCACATTTTCCTGCAGCTGCCATGTAAGAATATCCCCCCAATCTTTAAATTTCGGCAAGACAACTTTTTGCAATTTTGTACCGGACAAGCTTGTGTAAGTAAGCGGTTGCTTTATTACTTTATCCCTTACTTTAAACTCGTAAAATTCTTTGGAATAACGGTCCTTTGTTGCATCCCAATTATCTAATAATTTTTTATTGGGAGGGGTCAGTTTTTCTTCAAGATCGGATTTTATTTTATTTAATTCATCTCCAACCGCTGTCGGGGCTGGAGCCGCCGACAGGGTTTGGGATACACCGTTTACCTGGTACAATTTTGTTGCAATATCACTCTGCTCTTTTACCCAAGCATCATACTCTGCAATGGTCTCAGTTATTTCTGCAAGGTATCTCACCCGCTTCGGTGGAATGATAGCACCCGTCATGCCCCCGCTTTTTGCAAATGCTGCATGCGTACCAAAATCAGTTTTTGTTTTCTCTGCAATTACTTTAATGATCTTATCAAAAAGCATATTTACACCCGCATCATTAAACTGCGCAGCGATCGTTCCTACAACCGGAAGGTCATCATCCTTGGCATCCCACAAACCATAATTTCTTTTGTATTGTTTGCGCACATCATGTAAGGCATCCAGCGCACCTGCCTTATCAAATTTATTCAGGCAAATAACATCTGCATAATCCAGCATGTTTATCTTTTCCAATTGTGAAGGCGCACCGTATTCGGGGGTCATCACATACATACTCACATCACAATGATCGAGGATAGATGCATCACTCTGGCCTACACCCGCACTTTCTAAAATGATCAGATCAAAATTTGCCGATTTGCAAATTTCTAAAGCTTCGCTCACGTATTGACTCAATGCCTTATCACTTTCCCGTGTGGCAAGGCTGCGCATATAAGCACGGGGGGAAGAAATAGAGTTCATGCGTATCCTGTCCCCAAGCAATGCACCGCCGGTTTTCTTTTTACTTGGATCTACAGAAATAACTGCGATCGTTTTATCTGTATAGTTATTTAAGAAACGCCGTACAATTTCATCAGTAACAGAAGATTTGCCAGCACCGCCGGTTCCGGTAATACCCAACACCGGACCGCCTACACTCTTTTCATTTGTATCTTTTGAAGCAGAATTTCCCTCACCGTTTTCAGCTTTAGTTATTCTACGGGCAATGCTTATGATATCCCGCCACTCACTCATGGCATATTTTTCACCGTTGCCATTTGTATTAGGTGAAGCCGCAATTTTTTCTGAGAGAACAGAGCGGCTTTTATCTATCACTTCCTGTATCATTCCTTCCAGTCCCATTTTACGGCCATCATCCGGACTGTAAATCCTGGTGATGCCGTAATTATGCAACTCTTCTATTTCAGAAGGAAGTATAGTACCCCCGCCGCCGCCAAATATTTTTATATGCCCGCAACCACTTTCATTCAGCAGGTCCTTCATGTATTTAAAAAACTCTACGTGTCCGCCCTGATAGCTTGTTATTGCAATGCCCTGCACATCTTCTTCTATAGCACATTCTACAATTTCTGCCACGCTGCGGTTGTGACCAAGGTGTATGATCTCTGCACCTTTGCTTTGCAGAATGCGGCGCATAATATTAATGGCTGCATCGTGCCCGTCGAATAAGGCCGCGGCGGTTACGAGTCTTACTTTTGATTCTGTTGTTTCTTTCATTTGGTATCTTTCAGAAAATCATAAAAAATCAAACCCATTAGTTTTATAAAACTAATTTTTTCAGATGCTGATACATTTTTGTGTCCAGCGCCGCACTTACGGCAGAATTCGGGAACACTTTCAATATGTCAAGTAAAGCCACTTGTAAATTTGGCAACTCATTCTTAATTACATCAAATACTATTTCAGGATCTATGCCTCTGTAATCGTGGGCTAGAACATTCCTCATGCCGGATATATTTTGCCATTTGACTTCTGAGTTGGTTTTCAGAAGTTCTTTGTCAATTTTTTTTGTTTCTTCTGCTATCGCAATTAATAACGTAATAGTGCCGTTAAAATTCAATTGATCATTAGCTGCCAGAAGATCATTTGCATTTGCAAATCCGGCTGTGTAAACAGAGATTTTTTCAATAGCAGAAACTGTAGAAATTATATAAAGAATATTTTTATTGCTATACATACACCACATCTTCTTTTGCGGTTAGCCACACTACTTCATTGATATACTTCTGATTTACTAAATCTACTTTCAGGTGCGTAATCTCATTCAGGTCTTTTTGCAGACTCAAAAAATTATGCAAGTTTAAAAAAGTGTTTGGCAAAGTTTCGTATACGATATCTAAATCGCTGTTCAGCGTTTGTTCATCCCGGCTATATGAACCGAATACACCCAAAGATTTTAAGGGATATCTTTCTTTCAGAGAAGTGTAGCTGGCTTGTAAAGCTTGTATTGCTGCATTCATGTTTTATAATTTACAATGAGCCGAGTATTTTCAAGAAGAAAATCATTTAGGAGTTGTAATTTCTTGCCGTTTTTTCGGCCTTCAGTTACCTCTGAAAGTACCGCTTTTATTCGGGCAAGTATATTTTTCTTATTCTTTATGATTTTGAAATTATAATGCTCTTGAATCTTTTTCATTCGCCGGTACTTTTACTGCCTCAAAAATACAAAGTTTTTTACGCTGTTACCATTTGCAAAGGTTCCGCTTAAATCATTTTAAATGTAAGTGCAGCAAAATCTTCAATGCTTAATGCTTCTGCACGTTTGGTAAAAATATCCTCCTGTATCACAATGGCATCAAACAAAGGTTTTACTGCATTGCGTAAAGTTTTTCGCCGCTGGTTGAATGCGGTTTTCACAAGGACCTTATACGCTCTGTCCGATTTCACATTCAGCGTCTCCTTTCTTCTCTTCAATCTTATCACTCCGCTCATCACTTTAGGCGGTGGTGTAAAACTTTCGGGCGGCACATCAAACAGATATTCAATATCGTAAAAAGGCTGTATCAATGCGCTGGTAACACCGTAAATTTTATTTCCCGGGCGGGCAGCTATTCTTTGTGCAACTTCCTTTTGAAACATGCCGATCACAACGGGTACTTCATCCTTCCAATCCAATATTTTAAAGAGTATCTCGGTGGAAATATTATAAGGAAAATTACCGATCACTGTAAAAGGTTCCTCAAAAGGCTTTTCTATTTCCAAAAAATCCTGATGAATGATCTTATCTGAAAGAATCGGATATTTAGATTTCAGCAAAGGAACTTTTTCATCATCCAGCTCTACAGCCTTAAAATTAATGTCCGGGATCTTTATCAGATTCTTTGTAAGCGCCCCTGCTCCCGGGCCGACCTCCAGCAAATTTTTAAAACTATCTTCCTGCAGGGCAGCTACAATTTTATCAATGATAGATTCATCTTTGAGAAAATGCTGCCCGAGGGATTTCTTGAGCCTGTACATAGTGCGAAAGTAATCGAATAACAATAAACATATTGCTTGCCCCGCCAAGGGGTATACCGGGTGGAATAGCAGGAAAAATAATGAATATGCCGGGGAGAGATAATGCCTGTTAATTACTTTATTATATTATGGGGATCAGATAGCGAATTACTGATTACCCCCGGCATTTTCAACCTTCTTATTATCCGCAGATAATGTAGATTTTAAAAATAATTCATCATATAAGGGACTTTCAGTTTTCTTTATTTTATCCCAAAAAGTAAAATACAATCCGAAATTATATTTAAACTGCTTATGATGCAAAGAATGGTGTGTAGCCCCGATGAGCCACTTGCCGATAGAGCTCTTATTAAAGTTTTTAGGATATATTTCTATATTAAGATGATTGATAACACTACTCAGTGTCATAATTATCAGCTGGAAAAGAATAACATACTAATGAACCGGTAAAAACAACAGTACGACAGGTAAAAATACAGCCTGAAGTAATCCTTCCAGAGGATGGAAAGAAAACGCTGTAAAAGGTGATGTTATATTGCTGTCATGATGAACTTTGTGGACAATCTTAAATATGCGTTTTGTATGCATCCATCGATGCAGCCAATAATAATAAGATTCGTGCAGGAACATCATTATCAGGAGGCTTACAGGTAAATATACCAAGCCATACAGATCAATATCAGTGTAGACTTTTGTATGTCCTTGTTGCCATAACCAAACTGTAAATGTGCCGGCAAATGAAAAAATTACCGCTGTGATAATACTCCACATTACTTCTCTTCTGAACTGCCCGGCAGGATAAGGTTTGAGGGATAATTTTCTGTTGCTCCATTTTTCCGGAAACCATAAATAAAAAGCGCTGTAAAATAGCCCCGCAACCAGAAAATATCTGCCTGTAATAACCGCAAAGAAAATTAATGCAGTCAATAAAAACCAAGATGGGTCGGAGAGATCTGCAATATACATGATGCGAAATTACGCTATTAAAATTCTTTCAATTAAGCCACTAAACGGGCAGTGGCAGCTCTGTACCCGCAAGCTAATAATTGAAAATTGATAGTTAGGCATTGAAGAAGTTGCACCCGCGGAGGAGTTTCCGGAAGGGGGCACGCCACAAGTCCCGGTTTATTTATTGTATTTTTGCGGCGCATGAATAATTTACCTGAACATAAGCCCGTGATCGGCATCAGCATGGGCGACATTAACGGCATAGGCCCGGAAATAATTGTGAAGACACTGAGCGATGCACGCATCCTGGATTTTTGCACTCCCGTAATATTCGGCAACAATAAAGTGCTCAATTTTTACCGGAAAACACTTCCTGAAAACAACCTGACATTTAATATTGCTAAAGGTGCATCTTCTGTAAATCCGAAGCAGGTGAATGTGTATAATTGCTGGGATGAAGATGTGAATGTAACGCCGGGCGAACTGAATGATGCCGGCGGAAAATATGCCATGCTTAGCCTTACAACGGCAGCGGGTGCATTAAAAGAAAAAGAAATTGACGGCCTTGTAACGGCGCCGCTGCATAAAAAAAATATTCAGAGCGAAACGTTTAACCATACCGGGCACACACCTTACCTGAAAGAATTATTCGGGGCAAAAGATGTGGCGATGATGCTGGTGGCGGATAATATGCGGGTGGCATTGCTTACAGAACATGTGGCGCTTAAAGATGTATCACAATATATTACTGTTGAAAACATCCTCAGTAAGCTTAAGATAATCAACGATTCACTGAAAAAAGATTTTGGCATCAATAAGCCGAAGATCGCTGTTCTGGGCCTTAACCCGCACGCGGGAGATGAAGGGCTTGTAGGAAAAGAGGAAAAAGAGATCATCA
The DNA here is from genome assembly GCA_041745235.1 of Ferruginibacter sp. GTDB lineage: Bacteria > Bacteroidota > Bacteroidia > Chitinophagales > Chitinophagaceae > Ferruginibacter. The sequence continues at coordinate 8,873 of JBGTJG010000254.1, forward strand.
AACCGGCCGTGGCGGAGGCTATGAAAAAAGGCATAATGTGTTTTGGCCCTTACAGCGCTGATGCGTTTTTTGCCAGGGGAAATCATACGGCATTTGATGCTGTACTTGCGTTGTACCACGACCAGGGATTGATCCCTTTTAAATCGCTTGCATTTGGCGAAGGTGTAAATTTTACTGCCGGTATAGAAGGTGTGCGCACCTCACCGGACCACGGGACTGCGTTTGACATTGCGGGAAAAGGAATTGCAGATGAAGCGTCTTTCCGGGAAGCGATTTTTAAATGCGTGGATATTGTGAACATGCGGAATGAAAGGGCAGAGCAATATCAGAATCCGCTGAAAAAAAGGAGTGCTTTCGTGCTGAGGAATGCGGTGGATGAAAAGATTACGGAGGATTAGAAAATAGTAATATTTCCTTAGTTCATATTTCAATATAAAAAAAAGCATCCCGTTGAACCAAGGGGCCTTTAGCATCGTGTAAGGAAATTTGTACAACTTGAAAACATTCTATACATGTTAAAGAAATTTATCGTTTTATTTTTTCTTGGACTCTCCTTTAATTCATTCGGTCAGCAGAAGCTCTTGCATGACAGTTTGAAAATCGACAATTCTAATATTTTAATTGCAACTTCATCAGAGCATAAAGACTTTGAGTTCTGCATCACTAAGCCTAATGAAATTGCAAAGGTGCTTGGGGAGCTTACTTATGGAAAATCTAAAAAAGCTCCTTTTGAAAAAAATCCAGTAGTTGTTAAACTAGTATCAAATGGATTAATAGTTCATACATGGGTTGTAATGCCAAAAGCTTCCGTGATTGAGATTAACGATGTTAAGTATTCTTTCGATCCCGCTAAATTATTAAAGCTTGCAAAAAAGTATCCAATTAGCTATAATGTAGAGGAAAGAGATTTTGAGGATGCACCTCAATTGTCAGGCTATTATTCAAACATATTACAGGATAAGAGTTTTTTATATATAGTTCCACCAGATTTTGACAATCAATGGCAGGGGAAATTTGCATTGACATTTACTAAAAGTGAACTAATAAATTCACCTTTGGCCATTGCCAATTATTTAAGACCAAAGTTTGAATTGATTGAAAAGAAGAATAAATTCTCTATAACATATGATCCCTTTGATGTTGGTAAAATGGACAATAATGAGCGTTTCTCTATGACCATCTACTGTACAAATAAACTTTATAATGAGTTCACTGATAAATTAGGAGTCAAGGGTGTGTGGCAACCTCAACCTTATAAAGCTTACATAATTAAAAGAATGTAAGGATATAATCAACATGCGTTTTGATAAAGGTTGCTTGGCAATTTAGAAGCTACTTAAAAACCGCATCACTTATCCCCTTATTGATCGCATAATTTGTAAACGTGATCTCGGCCCTTCCCTTCCTGTTCTTTAATTTTTCCTTAGCCGGCGGTGCAGTGCCGTCATCAAAATCAAAGGTCATTCCCTTAGGCAACTTGTAATCTTTAGTATTGAAAGAAAAAATGATCCTGTCCGGCAGGCCGTAAGAAGCATATTTTCCATAGGCCATTTCCACTTCGTATGTGCCGTTCTCTTTGGTAGTCGTTTTTGCTTTGCGGATAAGGCTGTTGGTTTCATCTATGTAAAGGGTGCTCAGCACAATATCAGTGTTGTCATCATCCGGAAGCAATTTTGCAATGCGCACAGGCAAGCCGTTTATCTTTTCTGTACCGGCATCTATCACGGTAAATTTCCCCGTACCGATCATATTGCTCATATTAATGCTGACCGCACCTTTGGGAACAAATGAAATTCCTTTCTCACTTTTAATTTTAAGCTTGCCCGGTTTTTTAAAATACACCTTCACATTGGCTACCGGCACTTTTAAAAAGGCCACATTGGTTTTCATGATCCCCGTAGCTTCATAGCTGTTTACGGTTTCCATTTTTGC
>JBGTJG010000255.1:0-4147 GCA_041745235.1 Ferruginibacter sp.
GGCGGGAAATATAAAATCATGACCGAAGCGGAGATCATGAAATTGGAAAAGAGCCCTGATGCCGATAAATATGCGCTTTTTTTACCCGCATTAGATCAGCAAAAATACCTGATGGCTTATGACCTGAAGACCAAGGAGCTCCTGTATTTCGAAACTGTAAACATGAGCATGAAGATCAAAGGAAAGGATTTTGAAAAAATGAATAAGGCTGCCGGCCTGTAATATCTTGCCAATAAATCATAGCGCACAGTAGTTGACAAGCTTGTTGTACACAAACGTATGAACCTGCTTCAGGTGACGAAAATTTCCTCGTTGAATGCGATTGTAAAATTAATCAGCACAACGAAGCAATAAATGCCATGTAGAATTTACGAACCAATTACCTGTAGGCTCTCTGCTGTTGGATGATCAAGCTTACATTCACTGTAAGTTTCAGAGGATGGTACAACGCATCGCTCGGCTACAAATAATACGTTTTGGCCGTTCGCGGGTGAATATTGCATAACGATAATCGGACGGAAAGCAACTACTATCTCCACGTTTGAGAATCAGATCTGCATGATTTTTTTGAAAAAGAGTAATGGTTTTTACAGACAGTTATACATATATTAAAATATTTAATTTATTACTACCTTCACCTTTCCTACAGTTTAGTAAATTAAAACAAACCGTTATGCCAAAATATGTAATAGAAAGAATAATACCCGGCGCAGGAAAACTAACAGCCGACCAACTTAAAGACATATCGCAAACCTCTTGCGGTGTGTTGCTTAAAATGGGTGCACAAATACAGTGGCTTCACAGTTATGTTACGGCAGATAAGATCTATTGTGTATACATCGCTCCTAATGAGGAAATGGTAAGGGATCATGCTGCACAGGGAGGGTTCCCTGCAAATTCAGTGAGTGAGGTATCTTCGGTTATCGATCCTACTACCGCTGAGTAAAACCTTTACGAATTTCAATTGATGTTGGAAATACGTAATTTACCGGTATGCTTATTCGTCCGGCTTCCATATCCGATTTGCCTTCACTCAATAATATCTATAACATAGCCGTATATGAAGGATTTACCGGCCACACCATACCCGTAACGGATGCTGAAAGGTTAGCGTGGTTTCAAACCCACTTGGATTCAGGTTATCCGGTTTTAATTGCTGAGGATAACGGGATTATTAAAGGTTGGCTTTCTTTCAGCGCATACCGCCCCGGCCGCCAGGCATTTAAAAGAACTGCCGAAATAAGCTATTATATTCATGCGGACTATCGGAAAAAAGGGATCGGTTCCGTGCTAATAGAACATGCAATGAAGCAAGCCGCTTCTTACGGTTATGTAAACCTGCTTGCCATCATATTGGAAAATAATATCGCAAGCATACACCTTTTGGAAAATCGGGGCTTTAATAAATGGGGTGTGCTTACGGAAGTAGCCGACTACAATGGCAATCGGCTAAGCCATGTTTATTATGGCATTAACTTGATATAACTTGTTTAAAGGATGAAATGAAACCCTATCATCAATTTTCAGCTACCTCTTTGTCTTTTTCAGGATTATCTTTTTTCCTGATGTTCTCAGCAATTAATAAGTTCTATTGCATTTATATTGTATAAGATTTATTATATTTATATCATCGAACAGCATCTGCAGATTTAATCACCTCAAATCAATTAAGATGAGCTCAACCAACTACAATTCCTTCGGAACTCCCCAAAATGAAAACGGCCAATCGCTGTCAGCAAAAAACGACAATCAGAATGATGCCGCGGAAGAAAAACCGGTGCGCAAAAGTTTTATGGAAAAAATAAAAGAAGCACTTCGTGACTGGTCAGCCAAAGATGCACAGGATCAGGCTTATGACGACTCCCGCGTGTAGAGAGACCAAGCACATTGAGGGGAACATCATTGCACTGCCTCGCCTGCTCTATGAGATATCAATTCACTGTCGCACTGAATTATTTACGGTGCAATTTTTCATCAGTGAGAGTGATATCTCTTTTTGGTGTTAACAGCGCAAGTAAGATCGCCGCTATCCCTGCAATAATATTCAGATAAGCTACAGCATCATTCACATTAAAAAACCTGATCACAAGTTCATCAGCGCCGGGGATAAAATACAAAATGCCGACTGTAAGCAAAAGTACTCCAGTGAAAAGCATAAACTTCCGAGCCTGATTTCTGGCGCCCAGGTATATTGCTGTTACGCCAAGTACCAAATGTATTATGGCATGTAAAATATTTGTAGAAAATACCCAGAACACCATTGGGCTGAACATCCCCCACAATCCTTCAATTACCAGGAACAGTCCCAGCGCTATTGCGAAGACATTTACAGCATTAAGCGGTCTTTTCATTGTATAGTTTTTATATGTACTTACAATATAGTTTAAATAACTGAGCCGGCTAAATAAGCCGGCTCAGTTAATACATATTTTAATCTCAGATTAATAAGTGGTTTTCAATTAGAAATTTGCAGCCCGGTCCAACCAGATCAGGACAAAACTGTTTGTGGCTTTTTGAACATTATTTACAAATATTTTCAGCGTAACGTTTGCAGAATTCTGCGTATTCTGCCAGGACATCGGCGCGTACACAATAAGGCTTGCAGTATCAATAGCCTGTGTTTTCGGCGGGGTGTTTACTGTCTTTGACCAGGTAGATCCGGATATGGTTTCATCATGTGCCAGTGTACCGGTAAGTGTAGATATATCATAATTGGCTGCCACATCAGAAGTAAATTCATATCGTACGGTTGTGGTGCTTCCGATACCTCCTGTGCTGTTTGGATCATTCGGATTAGGATCATCTTTGCTGCATGAAAATAAAAACACAGAGAGAAGTACTATCAGGGTTAAAAATGATTTTTTCATAGAATTGTTTTATACGGTTAATTATGACCTGTAATTCCAAAATGATACCAAAATATTGGAGTGTGGCAATCCTGCGGAGTAGCAAGCCGATATCCTGCCGGATTAAATTAAAGCAGGACGAATTATTAAGGAGGCAGTTTGACAACTTATCATTAACTGATTCAGATAAGAAAAGCAGTCATATCAAAGGGGAAATCAATGGAATATTTTATTTGTTTTTATTGGTGTGCAATGCTCAGAAAGGATCTCTACCCTGTTGTTCTTTTTAATGAGCACAATACTGCACCGCTGATCTTCATTAAACGGCTCTCCCCTATACATCCCGCGTCCTTTCCAACGCGTGCTTACAACAGCTGTGTTGCCTGTCAATGTTACTTTAAATTCTGAACGGCTCATGTTTCTCAGGGAATAAGCGCTCTCTCCTGCAGTAGCTACTACACTGTCACGGCTGAAAGTGCTACCGCTTCTTGTAAAGTATACATATGCCGGAGACAGGATAGAGTCAACTGTATTCATAAACTTATTTTCCCAACCGTAATCAAACTTTTTAATGGCATTTATCACTTCATCTTCTCTGATCTCTTCAGGCCTGTTACAGGAAGATGCCATGGCTATGCAGGCAAAAATAAAAATCGCTTTGATCATGTGTAAAGATTTGGAATAATAGGGGCAATATTTACTCAGCATCTTTAGAAGGTATTGATTCTTTTTGCTGAACCGGTGTAGGACGGCCTTCCGGGTAAATCATATTTTGTATGCGATGCTCCATCAGTTTGTCATCACCGAATTTATTTGCCCAAAATACGTCATAATATGCTTTAACTATTGCTGTAAGCGGCGTAGCTAATAACACGCCGATGAAGCCGAATGCTACGCCCATTGCCATTACTGCAAATAAAATAGACACCGGGTGGATCTTCATGATGTTAGACCTCACCCGCGGCATTACAAAATCTGCCATTATCTCATCAACAGCCAGGTAAAATACTGCTACCCATATAGCAGTTGTACTGTCTATAGAAAGAGCGATCAACACCGGCGGAATAGCTTTAATAAAAAAGCCTATTCGCGGAATAAACTCTGTAAAAAATGCTAAGGCTCCCCATACAAATGCACCGGGTACACCCATTATCTGCAGAAAGACGGTAGCAAGAACAGCATTGATAATTCCGCCGATCAGCATCGAACGCATCCATCCCCTTATCATAAAGGATATCCGGGTGAATGCAACTGTTGCCTTATCCCGCTTTGCCGGCGGAAAGCTGAGCAGGTATAATTCA
>JBGTJG010000256.1:0-2784 GCA_041745235.1 Ferruginibacter sp.
GTTTCAGGAACAGTAATTTGTTCATATGTAACAGTATCCATAAAGCTATACCCCGTATCATCTTTATACAGATACTGATAAGGCTTCTTTTCTACACGAACCGGATATATTGTTTCACCTGAATTCCAGGTTTGTTCAATAGTTCTTGCATTATCTACTCCTTTTAATTTTGCCCACACTTTAGCTGCTGCCCGGGCAGTCTTATTTTGCCCAAAATCGATTACGGTGTATAAACTGCCATCTATCTTAAGGATGAGGCCGGAACGAATATCTGCGGTATTAGCCATTATAGTGATTTTAATAGGTTGCAAAAGTAGCGGAAAAAAGTCGGTAGCTAAACGGCTGATCCGGATTTTCATGAATTAATGATATTTCGAAGCCGGATTCTTATTTTACCCTATGATTGAAAGGGTTTACTTTTTGTATACAGAGTTCCCTGAGGAGAGTTACCCGAAAATACATATTTAATAAACTAAGATGAAACCATTAATATTTATATTATTTTACTTCATACAGGCAATAGGATTATTTGCACAGATCGTTGAAAAAAAAAATCCCCCGTACAGAAGTGTGCCTTTCGTTCCGCCTTTTAAAATAATGCTTGCTCCTGACAGTACAGTATTTTCAAAAGGTGACCTGAAGAAGAAAAGATCCACGGTCATAATTGTGTTCAGCCCGGATTGTGATCATTGCCTTCATGCTACCCGCGATCTGCTGGCAAACCATGATTTATTTAAAAAAGCTCAGATCGTGATGGCTACATCAATGGCATTTCAGCATGTTCAAAAGTTTTACAATGATATGAGGATAGCCGCATTTTCCAATATAAAAGTGGGTTCGGATAATGCTGCTTTTCTGCATTCCTTTTATGAGGTAAGAACTTTTCCTGCCATTTTCGTCTATGATAAAAAAGGAAAATTTAAAGCAACATTTGATTCTCACGCTGAGTTTAAAAAGATTGCAGAAGTGTTGTAATCATTTTACAAACCGCTGATTCCATACCACATTATTTCCGACATAAATCCTGAGATCGTATAAACCTTTACCAATGTTGGTCACCGGAATTTGTAAAGATCTGGTAGTGGAGGCCATGCGAAGTTTTGTAAAAACGGTTCCTGAGGAAACACTTTGTATGATCACAGTGACTACTCCTTCGAGTGCACCGTTGCCCGCATATTGCAAATTGAGCACAGGGCCAACCGGTACAGGAAAAACGACCCATTTATTTTCGGTATTACCCCGGATCACCATTACGGGAGATGTGATAATAGATGAAGCCCGGCCGCGGTTTATCTTTAAGCGGTAATAATTTTTGCCGCTGATCACGTCATTATCAGAAAATTTAAAAAATTCTCCGAGATCACTTTGTTTAATTGTTTTATTGTGAATATCGCGATAGATAGAATTATCACTGCTGCGCTGTATAGAATATGTTGTTACATCTGCATCAATATGCTGCCACCGCAATTTGATGATGTTTTTCTCCGCTTGATAAAGTGCGGTCAGTGTTGGAATATCCTGTGCATAGGAGATACTAAAGGGTAGCAACAGAATGACCGAAAGAAAAAATGTTTTCATTCAGGAGAGGTTATTCATAAATGTATCATGTACTTCGTTACTATAGCGTTAAATCATATCTAATGTAAAAACCTTAACAGCAAAGAAATTGTGCAGCTTACATTCAGGTGATTAACATCAGATCCTTTGTTATTATATGAGATATTGAATGCATTATAATATTTTATGACGTGATTTTGACATCATCAATATTACATGTTCTCTTTAGAATAAATACTTTACTTATTTCAGCTATTTGTAACTGATGCAGCGGGGAAATTACTCCTCATTTATAACATGAATTAGCCTCCGGAAAAATCATTCTGTCACTTGATTTTTCATCAGAAGTACCCGGCAGTTATAACTGCAGGTTAGAAATATGAAAAAGAATCAACTGTTTAAGGTTGATAATTATATAAAACAGTAACGTGGATGTGTATACTTAAGCATATTCATACATCGTATTACGTTTTCAATATTTCAAACCGGTATACACTTTGATTATTTCAACATCTATTTTAACAGTTTCGACTGTTAAAATAGAATATAATTTAATCCATTATCATTAATCCTATAATCCTAATAACATGAAAAAGATCTACTTGTCTTTCTTATCGTTTCTCCTTGCAGTCGTTTGTAATGCGCAAATACCTGCAGGAACTTATGCCATCCCAAGTGGGAGTTATCCTGATCTGGCAACCGCAATTAATGCCGTAAGCTCGCAGGGAGTGAGCGGGCCTGTGGTATTTAATCTATCTGCTGCTCAAACTGCTCCTCAGGGGGGGTATATTATCGGTGGTCCGGGATCGCCGTTGGTCACCACCTTTCCTTCAAATTCTACTAATACTGTTACGTTTAATGGTAATGGCAATGTGATCACGGCCTTTGCTCCGCAATCAGCAGGTTTTGACAATGATGGTATTTTTAAGATTGTGGGTGCAGATTACATTACGCTTAACAATTTTGTAATGCGTGAAAATCCTCTAAATACTGACAATTCTGATCTCACTTCTAATAATATGACTGAGTTTGCGGTTGGATTATTTTATGCCACAACAACTAATGGTGCACAGAATAATACCATTTCAAACAACACCATAACTCTTGATAGAAATTATCGTAATACAATCGGTGTATTCAGTACAGCACGTACTAACTCTTCCAATTTAGTTGCGGATGCTGATGCTACAACACCTGCCGGAGCTAATAGCTTTAACCGAATCCGTA
>JBGTJG010000257.1:0-4053 GCA_041745235.1 Ferruginibacter sp.
TTCGGCTTTAGCAGTTTTTGCATAACTCCCTGCTTTACGTTGCGCTTTTTTTCAATCAGTTTTTCTAAACTGCTTATCAACGCATCTGCATCGGAGAGTGCGGTGGCAATGGCGGATTGTTCAGCTTTTGAGGGGACAGGAATTTTCGTTCCTGAAACAGTTTTCCATTCTGCCCTTGGCATTTTAGTTCCTGTTGAGAGATTTGCAGCCTCAATAATTTTATCACTTTGAATAAGTTGATACAAAAAGCGATTAGACGTATTTGATGTCACCTGTAAAACCCAAATTTCTGTTGTGCATACACCTTCGAATTCTGCAAAAAGAAATTTCCTTAAATAGGGACGTAATTTTCCAAAAAGAACATCACCCTTTGTAAAAATAGATTTTTGACTTAATAAATTTTTTGAATCTACATAGCCTAATAAAGTACCCGAACCTTGAGATAAATGTTCTAATTCAATACACTTATAGGATAAACGGGATGTAATTGGATTTATTCGTGATTTTGAGGTGTAACAGATTTCACCGAGTTCCTTCACCTCCCAATCCTCGGGAATAACACCCACCTCCGTATTTTTATAACCTGCCCTTAATTCCATTATTTTATTTTTTCTTTACAAGGCACAATCTGAATTACCTGTTAACCGGCTGTTCCTTTGCAAAAGTGTAAATCGGTTCCAAAACTGCAAAGGAAATTGCAAAGGAAATCGATATAAATAATTGATTTTCAATATGATTGTCTTTGCATTTTTACTTTTTTAGTTTATATACCCGTTGGTGGTGTCCTTTTTCATAAGCAATAACTATAAGTTCTTTTTCCACCATTTCACCAAAGAGCCTGCTCATATAAGAAGCATTATTTTGAGGTATATTAAGCAGCTTTCTGGCGCTTTCATTGTCTATTTCATCCACACTATCCAAGTATCTCAAAACAGCCTCCACTTGCCGGGCTTTTTCCTGCTTTTTCTGCTTCGTGTATGTAATTTTATCTTCAGTTGTTTCCAACTTGCTTTTGTGTATTATATATTTTACATCAGAAGTTTTACCGGTGGTTTCTATAAATTCCAGTTCCTGTAATTCTGCCAGTATTTTACGCAGTTGGTATTTATTTACAAAAGAGGAATTTTCCAATTGCGTAAAAGTCAGTTTCTGCCCGGTATAAATATAATTAAGCACTAATAATTTTTCCAGGTCAATGTCTGTTTTGGTTATTTGTTTATAAAGCAAAGAAAGCTCAGCTAACTTTTCTGCATACACATCTGCTTCTATTCGTATTATAATGGAATTGTTTCCCTGTACAGGTTTCGGTAATTGTTTACCGGCAGAAAGCAGTGCTGTAAAAATTTTATCAAAACCACTGCCCGCTTTTTCAGCATAGTTTATTTCACGCAGCACATCCATTATATTCGGATTACGAGGGTTGGTTTTTCGTAAGAAATTTGTTTCATCTACCCCTTGCGGAAAAAGCCCGGGGCTTTCGAACTCCATGTAATTAGGGTACTTTCTTATTTCAGTAATCTGCTGCCTGCTATAGTCTCTGTGGGCGATAGCGTTAATCAGTAATTCACGCAAAACGATTTCTGAATAGTCTTCTATATATTCTCTGAACAGGCCAAAATGAAATTCCTTTAGCTTGGTTTCCGATTTAAGCTGAGCAAAACATGCATCTGCCATTTCAATCAAATTCCCGCTGTATTCAAAAGGTTTATAGGTGCCGTCTTCGTAATAACGGATGTACTTTATCTGGTTATAAGGAAATTCTTTTAAGATTCTGGCATTGCCGATAAATAAAGCACCTGTTGTAGTCGGTAACCTTTGATTATTCTCTTCTTTAACCAGGCCCAATGTTTCTGTAAATTCTACAGTTGTATTTTTCAAATACGGGCTTTGGGGCTTATGCAATTTTATGCGGCTGTACAGGTCTCTGGTCTTATCAATATCCTGCCAACCCGGTATCGGATTGCCCTGTATATCTGCCCCGCCGGAGGAATAATTAAAATGCCAGGTTTTTTGATCGTAGACAATTAAGCCTTTCTCTGATTGTACAGTACTTATTTCATGTGCTTCAATAGCTCTGTTACCATCATTACTGCGTATCAGGTATTCGCCCTTGCTTGTGCGGTGTAATTGAGGAGAGAAAGGAATTTCAATTACTGCAATTTGGGTATCCATAACTCGCAAAGGGTGAATTTTTACAGTAATACTCGGTGATGTTCTGTCTTGGATTTGTCTTACTAAATCAAAAGTATCTTTGTTATTATATTTATAAGCAGTGTTAATTTCTTTAGTGTCATCTATAATTCCTAAAAAAATAAATCCTCCTTTTTTATTAGCAAAAGCAACTACATCTTTGGCTAATTCTTCATACTTAGGAGCATAATTCTTTATTGCTCTTCCAAATATATTTTTATCTGTTAATTGCTCTTTAAAATCAATTAATTCACACTCGCCCACCTCCAGCAAATTATAAAACCATTGTATGCTATGTTTAGTTTGTTTTTCCATTTTAAAAAATAAATCCCATTTTTTGCAGGTGAGCATTTACTTTATTTTCCAGCGCAGCAACTTCTTCCGTTTGCATAGGCATAGGTGTTTCATATCTTTCTGCAAGTTCTTTTATGCGTTGGGTAAGGCGTTGGTTTATGCGGTCCATTTCTGTTTGCACACTTAGCCCTATGCTCCGTAGCCATTTATTATTCACTACCAATTCTTTTATCTCATCTTCTGTCAGCGTTTTATAGCGTTCGAGTACCAGCTTATCTAATTTTGTTGCATCCTCTTTTAATGCGGCAGTTAAGTTTGATATGTTTTCTATAAGGCGTAAGTAATCATTTAAAACGAACACTTCATCTTCTTTTTCTTTTATTCCTGTATTGTATGGAGCGGTTGGTTCTGCGGCTACAGACAAGGTTTCTTTTTGTATCGATGTTGGTGTTTTATCCTCAGCGATATCTTTCAACCTTTTTTGTATGGTGGCTTTGTTCAGTTTGTCAAAGCTTGTAAACAATCCTTCTTCACCGCCATGCTCTTCTTCCAATTCTGCTTTCACCGTTAGGTAATTTTCAATCAATGCCTCTGTATCTCTTATGGATGTTATCTCTTTATTAAAATGGAAATCAATCAATAACGCTTTTGGTACAAGGTCGCAATCCCAACCCTTATCGATTTCTTTCCCTGCTTTGTTCTTCACCATAATGCGGTATGGCTCCGCCTTCCAGCCATCAACTGCAATTAAATAACAATCATCCTGCATGGTTTCGTTCCAATAATTCATCACATGCTGGTACACATCATATTTATCTGTAAGGGCCTTGCCGTTGTATGTTTGTAAAACATCTTCGGAGATAGTGTGTATTGCTTGTTTGGGTGCAATGCCGCGGCTGAGGCTCTTCAGATAAGTTGCTGTTTGTATTTTCCATTTGTCAAATACGGCTGCCATTTCCTCGGTGAAATGTGTAAATTCCGGATGGTCAAAAATGGTATGCTTTATTTCTTCTTTTGTTATTTTAAGTTCACTGTAGCCGGCTCTTTTCCCCGGATTAAATAATTCCTTCTTCAGATTAGGGTACACCTCCCAATAAGGTTGCAGTGCATCAATATCCGCATCGGGAATGCCACCACTCAAATGCGCCTCTATGTCCTGTATATCTTCTGTTTCCTGACCGTCTATATAACGGGGTATGTTTAAATTATAATCATTTTTAGGATCGCCTATTTCTGCAAGCGTTACAAAGCGGCTGTACTTGGGTACTGCTGTTTGGCGATTAAATACATCCGTTATTTTATGAATGTCCTGGTCCCGCAAACGGTTCTTGTTGCCGTCTTTTATAAATCCTTTGCTCGCATCTAAAATAAAAATGCCTTTCTCCTCATCAGCAAGGTCTTTTTTTGCGGCTGCATTTTCTATATCCAATACAATAATGCAGGCGGGAATTCCCGTACCGTAAAACAAATTTGCGGGCAGGCCTATGATGCCTTTTATGTAACCCTTTTCTATCAGGCTTTTACGTATGGCACCTTCTGCACCGCCACGAAACAATACACCATGCGGCA
>JBGTJG010000258.1:0-3984 GCA_041745235.1 Ferruginibacter sp.
TTTTTAAATTCATTAGCAGCCATCCAATGCGTAGCGCACTTTCGTCCATTTACCAAACCGGTTGCCGCCAGCAAAAAAGCACCAAGGCAAAGGCTGGCTACTTCTGCCCCGTTATTATATTGATGAATGATCCATGGAATAAACTCTTTGTTATTTTCAACGGCAGTGGTTAAATCGCCATCTAGAGCAGGAATAATTATCAGATCTGTCTTCTTTACATCTTTTATTGTAAGATCCGGACATATCTTATACACACCGTTTCGTTGTGTGGTTTCTTTTTTAAGCCCTACCAATTCAACCCGAAAAAGCGGCTTTCTTCCCATAGACATAAGCAGCCTGTTTACTTCCGAGAAAATTTGGTGTGTCCCATCGATGTTTGGCAGACTTGTATGGCCCTCAGGAACCAGTATCGAGATGTGTTTCATCTTGTAAAAATAACTAAACAGCTTGTCGCAAACAACCCCTGAGATTGCCGTATTAGCACATGCTCTGATAAAATTGAAGAAATAACTTTGCTCAGGATTCTTGTGAACTTTCAAATAAATCTTACAATGTCAGATCTGATAAAGACTTTTAAGGAAACTGAGTCTGCGCTGATAACAACCCTTAATACATTCAGCGACGGCGACTTTAATCGCATCCCGTTCACGGATAGTTGGACGCTGGCGCAGGTTGCTGATCATATCCTAAAATCACAAGCTAATTTTACCGATCTTCCCGGTGGCAATACCGAGCCAACTGCCAGAAACCCGGAAGAGAAAAAGGTGAGGATTAAAAAACTTTTCCTTGATTTTGATACCAAAATGAAATCACCGGATTTTATTCTTCCCTCTGAGTTGCCGCAGGAAAAAGAATCTTTAATAAAGAGAATACAGGCAGAAGGGATTGAGATCACTTATGCCATGGAAAAATATGATCTCACCAAAACCTGCCTCGATTTTGAATTGCCCGGCTCAGGAAAATTCACAGGCATGGAATGGGGATGGTTCATTATTTACCATACACAACGGCATATTCATCAACTGGAAAATATTTTAAAACACAAAGAAAATTAAACATCATGCGAATTCTTAAAAAAATTCTGATCGTTATTGCTGCCATCATTGTGTTTGCCTTAGTAGCAGCCTTGTTTGTAAATAAAGACTACACTATTGAAAGATCGGTCACGATCAACAAACCCAATTCGGAAGTTTTTAATTACATCAAGTACCTGAAGAATCAGAATGAATACAGCAAATGGGCTACGATGGATCCGGCAATGAAAAAAAGTTTCTCCGGTACAGATGCTGCGCCGGGATTTATTTCTGCATGGGAGAGCAAAAAAAGGGATGTAGGCACAGGCGAACAGGAAATCCTGAAAATAGCTGATGGCAAACGCGTTGATTATGAGATCCGCTTTCAAGAACCTTTTGCATCTGTTGCACAATCCTTTATGAGTACAGATAGCGCATCAGCGAATCAATCTGTGGTTAAATGGAGTTTTAGCGGCCACATGCCTTATCCGATGAACCTGATGAGGGTTGCGATGAGCATGGATAAAATGATCGGTGATGATCTGCAGATTGGGCTGGATCGGCTTAAAACCAAATTAGAAAATTAACCTTTAAAAAATAAATATGGAAAACAAACCCGAAAGCAACAGGATGTATTCCCTCATCGTGCTATACGATATGCACACCAAATTTTTCACAGCTGCTCTTGACGGCATTGCAGATAAAGATGCGCAGAACAGGTTGCAAACAAAGGCGAATCACATTGCGTGGATCACAGGGAGCCTTGTGCAGGAAAGATTTGAACTTGCTCAATACCTGGGCGTAGAAGGCAAGCCATTTGCCAATGAACTTTTCAAGGATCATAAAGGCATACAGGAAGATGTGATCTATCCGATACTTTCAGATTTTAGAAAGGATTGGGAAACCATTACGCCATTATTGAGAGAAGCTTTGCTAAATGTAACAGATGAAAAACTGGACAGCATGTTTGTAATGCCGGAAATGAGCATGCCGCATTTTGATTTTATTGCTTTTGTGATGTATCGGGAAGCCAACTGTATCGGACAAATAGCATTGTGGCGCCGGCTGTTAGGTTATGATGCTATGAAGTATATGTAGTCTTAGATTTCAGACAAAAGATATAAGACAGAAGGCAAAGAACAACTTTCTCAATTTTCAATACAGAACTATTAAAATTTAAAATCATGGAAAGAAAACAGTTTCAAATCAGCATCAATGCACCTAAAGAAAAAGTATGGCGCACACTATGGGAGGCAGATACTTATGAAAAATGGACAAGAGCATTTTGTGAAGGCTCACGTGCGATCACCGATTGGCAAGAAGGCAGCAAGGTATTATTTGTAGACGGCAAAGGTGAAGGGATGACAAGCATTATAAAAGCCAATAAGCCGAATGAATTTATGTCCTTTAAACATTTAGGAATGGTGAAGGACGGCGCAGAAGATACAACAAGCGATAAAGTAAAAGAATGGGCGGGCGCAGAAGAAAACTATACGCTGAAAGAAGTCGGAAGTAACACAGAATTAACGGTGGATATGGATCTTGCAGATGAATACAAAGATTATTTTATGAAGACTTTCCCCGGCGCATTGGAAGAAGTAAAAAAAATCGCTGAGCAATAAATATTGTTTGAACCTAAAGAAAATAAACCATGGCACAACAAATTTTTGTAAATCTCCCTGTGAAAGATATAAACAGATCCGTTGAATTTTTTACCAAACTGGGCTATTCCTTTAACCCCCGGTATACCAACGACAGTGGTGTCTGCATGATCATCACTGAAGATATTTTAGTGATGCTCCTGACCGACAAATTCTTTCAGACATTTACCAAAAAAGATATCTGCGATGCAACCAAGAGTACAGAAGCCATCATTTGTCTTTCAGCAGAAAGCAGGGATGAGGTAGATGAAATGATAAGCAAGGCTATTGCGGCAGGTGGCACTGCGCCTAACGATAAACAGGAACATGGTTTTATGTATGGCCACGGGTTTAATGATTTAGACGGGCATATGTGGGAATACGCATGGATGGATCCGAATTATAAACCGGAATAACAGGCGGGGCATTTTTAAAGCAGTATAAAAAATACTGCTTTATTTTTACTAACACTTTTTAAGATTTATCAATTCTAATCTGCTAACTAACATATGGCAAGCACCGGCAATTTTTCCAAATTTGTTGCAGCGGTAAAGCAATCACTCAACGGTAAAGAATTTGATTACACACAAGGGAGCATTCCCAAAGCTGTTTTCCTGTTGGCTATACCAATGATCCTGGAATTAAGCCTGGAAAGTGTATTTGCATTAGTTGACATGTTCTTCGTAGCAAAGCTCGGTGAGAACGCCATCGCAACCGTCGGCCTTACAGAATCGGTTATTATGATCGTGTATTCTGTTGCCATCGGGCTCAGCACTGCTGCGGGAGCCATCGTAGCACGGCGCACCGGGGAAAAAGACCCCGATGGGGCCGCACATGCAGGCGCACAATCTATCCTGATAGCAATTCTCCTATCAGTTGTATTTGCAATCGCGGGAATGGTGTATGCTTCTGATATTCTTTCCCTGATGGGTGCAAGTGATGCAGTTGTTGCTGAGGGCGCAATCTTTACGAGGATCATGTTCGGCGGTACGCTCGTTATCATTTTATTGTTTTTAATAAACGGTATTTTTCGCGGTGCCGGAGATCCTGCTATGGCAATGAAAAGCCTTTGGCTTGCCAGCATTGTAAATATTATTCTCTGTCCCATTTTTATTCATTTCTGGGGATTAAAAGGTGCGGCAATTGCCACCGTGATCGGCAGAACTTCCGGTGTGATCTATCAATGTTATCATCTGTTTAAGGGCAGCGGAATAATAAAAATGAATCTTAAACATTTTGTTTTGGATAACCCCATCATACGTTCCCTAATAAAGATCGGATGGCCGGCTACCTTACAGTTCATCATTGCCAGTGGCAGTTGGATCATCCTA
>JBGTJG010000259.1:0-4009 GCA_041745235.1 Ferruginibacter sp.
GAAGAGATTTCTTTGACACGGAAAACCGAGAAGCAAAAATTTTAAACGACCGCCAACTTTCCCTTTCTCCCGGCTTTTGGGATGATAATGAACGGGCTACTTCCATCTTAAAAGATACTAAGGTTAACGAATACTGGGTGAACATGTACCACAGTGCCGTAACTGCCGTAGAAGACTTTGCGGTTTTATTTGATTTCTGGAAAGAGGGTGAAACATCTGAAGAGGAAGTCCGTGCTGCCTTTGATGCGGCAGTTATAGCTATTGACGATGCAGAGTTTAAAAGCACGCTCAATGAACCTGAGGATGCCCTGCCGGCCGTATTGCAAATAAACAGCGGCGCAGGTGGTACGGAAAGCCAGGATTGGGCAGAGATCCTTTTACGCATGTACCGCATGTACGGCGAAAAACAGGGATGGAAACTTACGGAGGTAGATTACCAGGAAGGTGACGCAGCAGGCATCAAAAGTGCAACCATTGAAATGGAAGGACCTTTCGCTTATGGTTTTATGAAAGCAGAAAGCGGCGTACATCGCCTTGTACGCATTTCGCCGTTTGACAGCAACGCCCGCCGACACACTTCCTTTGCAAGTGTGTATGTTTACCCGTTAATTGATGATACGATAGAAATTGATATCAACCCGGCAGATGTGAAAATGGAAACCTCCCGAAGCGGCGGTGCCGGCGGACAAAATGTAAATAAGGTAGAAACGAAAGTGCAGCTTACCCATTTACCCACCGGCATCGTGGTGGTGTGTCAGCAGGACAGGAGCCAGCTGGGTAACCGTGAACTTGCTATGAAAATGCTGAAGAGCAGGCTGTATGAAATAGAACTCCAAAAGCGAAATGCATTAAAGGATGCAGCAAACAGCAGTAAGAAAAAAATAGAGTGGGGGAGCCAGATCCGGTCTTATGTTTTCCATCCTTATAAAATGATAAAGGACCATCGTACGGATTATGAAGTCGGCAATGTAGGGCCGGTAATGGACGGAGAAATTGATGGTTTTATAAAAGCGTATTTGATGGCGGAAAAGGAAACCGCCTTATAATTTGATAATTAGGAAATTTGATGATTTGATAATGATTACGATTTGAACTTTGTTGGTTATTTTAAATATTATAAATGCAAACTGATAAGCCAAATATAATTGTTGACCTTTCATTTAAATTTGCTTTGCTGATTATTGAATATACTGAAGTGTTAAATGAGCAAAAGAAGTTTACAATTGCAAAACAATTGGGCCGATCAGGGATTTCAATCGGTGCAAATATCAGAGAGGCCCAGAATGGGGAAAGCTTAAAGGATTTTATTCATAAAATGAAAATTGCCGCTAAGGAAACAGATGAAACTGAATACTATTTATTATTGGCTGAGCAATCAAAAAATTATCCTAAGTCTGGGGAATTACTTTTAAAATGTACGGAGATTTCTAAAATTTTATCCAAGATTATATCTTCCTCAAAATCAAAATTACCTTAACTGTTACGAACCTTAATTATCAAATTAGCTAATTATCAAATCATCAAATTATGTTGTACGGCGATTTTTATTACCCGATACCGGTAAACGAACCTGTCCTGAATTACATCAAGGATTCGGCAGAGAAGAAACGTTTAAAGGCTGCATTAAAAGAACTAAAAGCTGAAAAAGTGGATGTGCCCATGTATATCGGCAGTGAGGAGATACGTACGGGTAAGACGATTGATATTCGTCCGCCCCATGAACACAAGCATGTGCTTGGAAAGTACCATATAGGCGATGCGACCCATGTAAAAAAAGCAATTAATGCAGCTCTTAAAGTAAAAGATAAGTGGGCGGCAATGAGCTGGGAAAACCGTGCAAATATATTTTTGAAAGCCGCAGATCTTCTGGCTACAAAATATCGCCCTTACATAAATGCAACAACCATGCTGGGGCAGAGTAAAAATGCCATGCAGGCGGAGATTGATGCATCTTGCGAATTGATAGATTTTTTACGTTTCAATGTGCATTTCCTCAGTGAGATCTATCGTCAGCAACCGATAAGTAGTCCCGGTATCTGTAACCGTTTGGAGTATCGTCCGCTTGAAGGATTTGTGTTTGCTCTGACACCGTTTAATTTTACGGCAATAGGTGGTAATCTGCCTACCAGTGCTGCTATGTGCGGGAATGTTGTAGTTTGGAAATGTGCCAATACACAGGTTTACAGCGCACAGATGTTCATGAAGATTTTAAAAGAATCAGGTTTGCCTGACGGTGTTATAAATCTTGTTTTCATTGACGGCGCTACTATCGGGGATGTTGTGTTTAATCACCCTGACTTTGCAGGCTTGCATTTTACCGGCAGTACCGGCGTTTTCAATAAGATGTGGGAGACGATTGGAAAGAACACACCTATTTATAAAACATATCCGCGTATAGTAGGAGAGACGGGCGGTAAGGATTTTGTGATAGCACATAAGAGTGCGAACGCAGATGTTGTCGTAGCTGCACTTGCCCGCGGCGCTTTTGAATACCAGGGACAGAAATGTTCGGCTGCATCCAGGGCATACATACCGTCTAATATAGCTGCTGAAGTGAAAAAGAAACTGGTAGAAGCAGTTAAGACCATGAAAATGGGCACGGTAGAAAACTTCACCAATTTTGTGAATGCGGTTATTGATGAAAAAAGTTTTGATAAGCTCGAGGGCTATATAAAGAATGTAAGAAAGCGTGACAGCGGTGCCAAATTATGGGTTGGCGGTACCTGCGATAAATCTGCGGGATATTTTATTGAACCCACGATCATTGAAGCCTCAAATCCCAATTATGTGACCATGTGCGAAGAGCTGTTTGGCCCTGTACTCACTGTTTATATTTACGATGAAAATAAATATGAAGAAACATTAAAGCTTGTTGACCAAACCTCACCCTATGCGCTGACCGGTGCTGTGATTGCACAGGACAGGTTTGCAGTAGAGCTTGCAGTAAATAAACTGCGTAACGCTGCAGGGAATTTTTATATAAATGATAAGCCAACAGGTGCAGTGGTAGGTCAGCAACCATTTGGCGGTGCCAGAGCAAGCGGTACTAATGATAAAGCCGGTTCTGCATTAAATCTGTATCGCTGGTTAAGCGCAAGGACTATTAAAGAAACATTTGTGCCGCCGGTAGATTACAGGTATCCGTTTTTGGAGGAGGCGTAAATATCATACTATGTACCATTTTCTTCCCGGCATTAATTTTACTTCATTGCCCATACAAAGCTTTGTCTAATACGGTTAAACATATTTTATTATTTAGGCTGGGTATCATATTTTTAGCGGTGCTCATTTCATTTTTCTCTGCAGCTCAGTCAGGCTATAGTGTGGAATATGAGATTAAACATGCAAACCTCAGTAGTCTTCAGTACGCCCGATTAATTTCCAATGATTCTTTTGCATTCTTTTATTATCGGGAAGAAATTGACACTCTGAAAGAAGCAACCGTTTTTTCAAAGAAGATCATTCATCATGCTGCTTTTACTGATAAGTTCTCAAACTTAATTTACGATCAGGTTAATTACCCGCCAGGTAACCAATATATCATAAAAGATTCCATAGAAAATTTCGAGTGGCTACCTCAAAAAGGAACCAAAATTATTTTAGGGTATACTTGTTATGCTGTAAAGAATAAAAGAGTATTAGTGTGGTACACTAAGGCTTTTGGAGAGGGTAAAGGATTTTTACTGTATGGAGGTTTGCCGGGATTACCCATGCAGATTAAAGACAAATCCAGAAAGCGGACTACAACTGCTACAGCTATCAATAAAGGAAACTACAAGCTTGTATTACCTCAAGCAAGTATTATCAGTAGGGAGGAACATAGGGAAATACTCAAGAAAAGATTCCAATAAATGCTTTTTAAAATTATGTCTTTTATATTTTTTATCTGCATTCAACTTACTCTGGTTGCTCAGCAGAAGTATAAGATAACTTACAGTACCCTTAATTTAGTGGAAAATGAACCTTCGTTAAACAAATTTTTATTGGTTGTTTCAGATTACCTTTCATA
>JBGTJG010000260.1:0-18941 GCA_041745235.1 Ferruginibacter sp.
GAAAGCCCTGTTACCTGCATCATTTGTGGCTTCATACTTTCGGGGGTCGGCTTGTACGTCGCGGAGGGCCCGGCATTTTGCGCAAGCAAAGTAGTGGAAGTAATTGCACTGATGATTAAACTGAGAAATAAAAACTTTTTCATAATAAATGATTTTGTGATGAAACATAAAGGTATTCTCATATAATATTAAGGAGCATTAACTAATATTAATTAAGATTAAAAACTGATGAACGGCAATTATTGATAAAGCGTATGCAGAAGATACATTGATGAACTCTGGCTGTGTGCAGGCGGTTATCAGATATTTATCTGCCCGCAACCGAAACCGAATGTAAAAGCGTTTAGTTTCTTTTATTCAAAACTTAAGAAGAAAATTAATTTTTAAGTTAATCTGCTTCTGCAACCTGTGTCTTTCTTTTTAAGAGCCAATAATTTATCACAATGGCACAAATGAATGGAAAATAGGAAACGAATAAGAAGACGGGCCATGAAACAGTAGCTATATGAGCAGGTTTCATTGCTACCAAAACTCCGTTCCCGATTTGGCCTTCTGAAAAAATGAAATTGTTGGTAAAGTTCCAGCCAAGGTGAATAGCAATGGGAATAAACAGGGAAAAGGTTTTCGCGTAGCCGTATGAGTAGATGCTGCCCATCGCTCCTGTCATTATAAATACAATAAGCATTTTTAAACTATCTCCCCATACTTCCATGCTGAACCAATGATAAATTCCGAATGCTATTGAAGAAATAATAATTGCTCCGCGAACTCCGAGTCTTTTTATAAGAATATAAAAGATAATGCCGCGAAATATAAGTTCTTCAAACAAAACAGACTTGATGTTCCACCATAGTCCTGCTGCAAAAAGCTTAGCATTTAAAGTTGGGTTGAGTTGCCACCGCTCTCCGAAATAGATTCTCATAATAAATCCCATAGCTGCACAAACCGCAGTCACAATAAAGAATATGGCAAAGTCACCTGCTCTCTTTTTAGTGGGCATGAGTCCGAGAATACCAAGGCCTTTTTTTTCAAAAATCCGGGCAAGCAGCCACGTAACAGCAAGCTGTACAATGATACCAATCATAGTAGGAATTTAAAAGGGAGGAAAAGTCCGGAATTATGACCGCCACATGTAAATGAAAAAAACGATGAGGATCACAATTGTAATGAGCGCAAGGATCACTGCTTCAAAAGTTGTTTCCGGTACCGTCGCTGATTGTGAGATGAATGCCCAAACAGCCAAAAAAACAACAACAGGAATAGCAATCGTCAGAATTACTTTTTGTTCCTTATTAATTTTTAAAGCCTTTTTTCCCGCCGGATTTACCTGCTGAATCTTTTCAACCGGAATTTCCAAAACATCAAACAGCGTTTTTATGGTATAGCTTCTGGGAATAATTTCAGCATTCTCAATTCTTTGTATGGACCGGACACTGACATTAGAAAGATCTGACAGTTCCTTTTGAGTATAACCCTTTGCAAGCCGACCCTCCTTTACATAAGCTGCTATCATTTGTTGTTGAGTTGATTTCATGTCAAAACTATAAGGATAATCAAATTTAAACTAATAATATGCCCGTCATTTAAGCGTCATTTACATGACAGGAGTGCCCGTTACACGCAGATCGTATAATTTTATTCATTCCACCCGCAAAAATTTTGAGAGAAACCTGTTTAATTACATCAAACCAAAATATATTTTCGCAGGAATAAATAGATAGACGCCACGAAGCGGTAGAATAAACCAAAGCAAGACCTGAGGGAGTTGCTGCAGAGGCCGTTAGTTATTTCTTTCGATCAGCTTATAGCCAAATCCCCTGATCGTCAGGATCTCTACAGACTTATCGCTATCCAGATAATTCCGCAACCTGTTGATATAAACATTCAGGGTTTTGCTGTTGAAACTATGGTCGCTGCCCCATAATTCTTCCAACAGAAGCGTGCGGTCCGCAACGGCTGATTTAGCATCGCAAAGTCTTTTAAGCAGCTCTGCTTCCTTATATGAAAGTTGAAACCGCATTGAGTCATTTGCCAGCTCCTGCGTAGATGAATTAAGTGTGAAGCTGCCCAATTTGTAAATTTTATGTGCGGCACCCGAAGCATTGCCCGAGATCCTTGCCAGGGAACTGATCCGCGCAATTAATTCTTCCATTACGAATGGTTTCCTGATGTAGTCATTGCATCCCAGGTCAAAAGCTTTCACCAGGTCTTCCGATAGCGGCTTTGCGGTCAGCATGATTACAGGTACCTCTTTATTAACCGCCCTTATTTGCTTTACCGCACCGAAGCCGTCACTTCCGGGCATCATGATATCAATAATTACGATTTTAGGATCCAGGGAAATAAATGTCTTGTAGCCGGCATCACCGTTATGTGCATACGTAACGTCAAATCCATAAAGAGAAAGCGTGTCTTTTAGTATCACGCAAAGTTCCTCCTGGTCTTCTATCAATAAGATCGGTATCATGGGTGTTTGGGTAGCGTTATGATAAATTCAGTTCCTGATTGCTCTTTCGAATGCACGGAGATCTTACCTGAATGCTTTTTCACGATGCTGCTTACATAATATAAGCCCAGTCCGAAGCCTTTTACCGGCTGTGCATCACCCTGCGGTACCCGAAAGAATTTTTCAAATATGTTCTTAATAAATTGCTGCGGTATCCCCTGGCCGTTGTCACTTATTTTTATGATGCAATCGCGGCCGGTTTCAGCAATATCAATGCTGATGTCTGCAGAGCCGGCAGAATACTTAATAGCATTATCTATGATGTTATGAAAGGCAGTTTCCAGGTAGAGCCGGTCACCGTTTATATAAACAGGGCCTTCCCCGGTCAGCTTAAAATGGACAGGCTTTCCCTGCAGAACGGAGTAGCTGTTTACAAGCTCTCCGAAAAGATCATGCAGGTCTATTTTTTCTTTCTTCAGCGTGAACGCTGAAACATCCTGCACCGCAGCATCCAGAATTCTCTCCGTAAAATCATTGAGCATGTGCAGTTGTTTTTTGCTCGTGCGCAGGTAAAAGTTGGTACGCTCAGTCAGCGGTACATGGTGTTCCAGGGCTTCCATGCCTGAAAGGGCGATCGTGATCGGGGTATTCATTTCATGCGTAATATTATTGATGAAGTCGGTCTTAAGTTCATTGATCCTTTTTTGTTTCCTGATGGTGCGGTATACAAATACAAGCGCGGTATTGCTGATGAGAAGAATAAATGCAAAGGCCACCAAAGGCCATAAAAGATCATTTTTTACAAAGGCAGGATCCTTTTTAAGCTCGGCGAAAATGAATATATTGGAATTGTACGGGAGACGCATTGGATTGACGGAGTAGTAAAACTCCTTTCTCTTTTTTTTGGACCACATCATCTCAATCCGCTTTCGCTCCGGTCTTCTGCTGCGGGCGGTTATAGTATCCAGGCGGTATTCACTCCGGACTTTATTAACATAAAGCGCTTTTCGAAAAAGGCTGTCAAACAGAGGAAGGTCTATTGACCTGAAGGTAGGTATGTTCACAATCGTTTCTATGAAGCCGGGCCCTACAGTGTCTGTCACCAGGGATGAAAGCGGGGCTTTGAATGTTACGCTTTGTGTATCCGGGCGGTTCACTTCTATCTTTGTGGGAGAATAAGCAATCCGGGCATATCCGGGCAATGATGCACTGTCAACTGCTTTTAACTTTTGGTATTCAAACAGCGTGGAACCCAGAGCTCCGGTACCGGCTACAATGAACTTCCGCTTCGTTTCCGAAATTCTTTCAATGATAAGATAGACCAGAAGCCCATTGAAAAAAAATATGAAAAGAAGAATGAATACAGAGGCGGCCCGGGCAGATGGTTTCATCAGTTGCAATTAGAGATTGAAGATAGACCGGGATACAGAAAAACCGGCACCGACTATCCTTGTATAGCGCTCCTTTTACCCATGCAGCTTACCGGTTATCCGACATTTATTTTCGTTTACCTTAATTAATCCGGGTTAGCCGGTATTTCGCTGCCTGCGCATTTCTTTTGTTTATCTAATCTAAAATGAAAAGGAATATGAAGAATGCGCACATCTATAAAAGAGTTTTGCTGCTGGCAGTTTGTTTAACCTTATATATCTGCAGCAATGCACAGGACTTTACAGTTAAGGGCGTGCTGCTTGACAGTGCCACAGCCAAACCAATCTCCGGAGCCACGATCAATTTCCTGCAGCCGCAGCAAAAAACTTCCAAGACAGTACTTTCAGATCAAAGCGGTGCATTTCAAGCGACATTGTTACCCGGGCCGTACAAGGTCACCATCACGCACAGCAGTTTCAGAAAAAAGGGCATGCATGTAAGTGTGGAGGGGAAGCATGTTGATATGGGCAGCATGCAGCTTGTGGCTATGGTAAAAAGCCTGGCCGGCGTAACAGTGACCGCTACAAGGCCATTGGTTGAGCAAAAAGATGACAGGCTTATTTATAACGTGGAAGCAGATCCTGCCGCAAAAACGGAATCGGCGAGTGACATATTGCGCAAGACACCCTTTGTGAATGTGGATGGCGACGGAGCGATACAGGTGAACGGGCAATCGAATTTCCGAGTACTTTTAAATGGCAGAGAAACCGCAATGTTTTCCCAGAATGTAAAGGAAGCGTTGAAAGCATTTCCCGGAGCAACTATTTCGCGGATAGAAGTTATAACCTCGCCATCTGCCAAGTATGATGCAGAAGGCATTGGCGGGATCATCAATATCATCACCATAAAGAAGCTCGCCGGTTATAACGGCACGATCAATTCAAACATAACCGCGATCGGTCACAGGGGAGCGGGGTTTAATATCAACGTAAAGACCGGTAAGCTGGGTATAGCAGGCATGTATAACCATATGACCAATGGTGGCATACTCAGTTATCAGCAAGCTGTTACAACACCCTATCAGCCTGTTTCCTTTGCCAAAAGGGAAGTAGGCGGATCGAAGGACAATAGAATGGCCTTTCACCAGGGAAACCTCGAACTCAGTTATGATCTCGACAGTACCAAAACAATTGTTGTTTATGGAAATCTAGGTAAGAACAATGTGGAAACCATGAATCAGCAAAACATTAATACCCTGTTTGCAAACGGCTCCTCTGCTATAAACCCTTATCTCCTGCAGACCACTATGTTTATGCCAACGCATGGCTTTGGTGCCGATTTTATCCGAAAATTTAAAGGGAAGCCGCAGAAGGAATTCAATGTCCGTTTTAATGCCATATACAACACGAATAATTTATTTGCAAACAGTGAGCAGGACCTCGGTGCTTACGATCGGTTTATCCTGAACAACAGCAAGGCATTCAACCGCGAGTACACGGTGCAGGCCGATCTGATCCAACCGGTAAACAAGACTATCAAAATTGAAACAGGCATTAAAAGTATTTTGAGAAATGCGTATTCCGATTTTGAGAGCCGGATCAAATTCAATAAAGCCGATGAGTATTTCACAGATCAGGCAAACAGCAACAGGTTTTCTTATGACCAGAATGTATATGGTGGTTATGTATCCGTGAACAAAGTAACGAAAGCGCTTACCACCCGTATAGGCCTTCGGGCAGAGCATACGTGGGTACAGGGTAACTTTACCGGGTTGCAGGCTGCGGTAAAACAGCAATACACCAACGTGATACCAAACCTGTTTCTTTCGAAGCAGGTCAGCAAAACCATGAGCTCAAACCTCACCTATGTGTTGCGTCTGGGTCGGCCATCTATAACAAATCTGAATCCGTTTGTAAATAACAGCGATTCCCTCAATATAAGTTATGGCAACCCGAACCTGGGGCCTCAGTACTTTCACAATTTTGCATGGCAGAACCGGTTTTTCAAAGGCAGCAGGTTTATATCCGTTCAAACGGGTTTTAATTTTTCGAATAACCTGATCATACAAAATCCAACCTTTGATCCTGCCACAGGCATCACCGCCACCACCGGCGCCAATGCAGGACAGATGAGGGAATTCACGCTCGGCTTTGTGTCCAATCTTCCTGTCGGCAAAAAATGGAATTTCAGTCTCAATACAACCGGGCGTTATGCACGCCTGCGTAACAGCCTGCAAACTTCGTGGTTAAATACCACTGCCGGAAATGCCAACGCCAATATCACGTACAAGGCAACCCCGCTTTTTACTATAACATCCAACTGCGGCTATTTCGTTCCCTTACGTACACCGAATAATGTCTTCCCGGAAAACTACTTCTACGGCTTCAACTTTATTTTTAAAATGTTCAAATCAAAACTCAACCTCACTGCAAGTGCTACGAACTTTTTTGAGAAAGAAAGGACACTGAATTTTTCTGCAGAAAGCATCAACTTTCGTACAGAAAGCATAAGCAGAATACCCTTCAGAAATTTCGGTCTGGCTATGAGCTATAATTTCGGCAAGCTGAAGGAAAAGGTCTCGAAGAAGAAGGGAGTGAATAATGATGATGGGGTAGATGGGGGAGGCGGGTAGAATTTTAAGCCTATGGTCTCGCCACCGGCGGCAGTGCATCTTAACGGCGGACGTTACAATCCCTCAATAGTTTACTAAAAACATATAAAAAACCGCCACCTTTCGGTGACGGTTCTTTTTCATCATGACACTATCTTAAAGTTTCACAACACCTGCGCTTGCAATTTTTTTATTGCTGCCGTCCATTAACATGATCCTGTAGGTACCGGTTGGAAGATGGGAAATATCCAAAGTCATTTTGCCGTAAATACCGGAAGGTGTAAATGCTTTGATCATTATTCTCTGGCCCGTTGATGTGTACAGGCTTACTGTACGGGCCTGCGGTGCGGTTGTGCTACTGTAATAATATATATCGATATTGCTTTGAGCGGGGTTCGGCGTTACGAATAGTTTGTTGCGCTCGTTTATAATATCGGTAACCGTTACCGCATTCGAAGAACCGGAGCAACCCGTAACGTTATTGGTAACGGTAACTGCATATGTTCCGAAATCGTTGAACAACCCGTTGGCAGGGGTAATTGAAGAAGTGGTAACAGGGATCACATTACCGTTCAGTGTCCATACATAGGTGTAATCGCCGGGAGGGCTCACCGTTGTATAAAGGCCTGAAGGATTACCCGGGTTAGTTTGCGGAGCGCCCGGAGTGTAACCGTTTGCAGAAGTAAGTACTACAACCGGTAATTGATTTACTGTAACTGTAACGCTTGCACATGCTGTATTGCCGCACGTACCTTCCGCTCTTACAAAGAAAGTGGTGGTAGCCGTCACATTGATGCCGGTAAGTACCGCGCCTGTTCCTATAAGTGTGCCGCCACAGCCTCCTGTATACCATTTATATGATGCTCCTGCGCCGAGTGTTCCGCCGCTAGCTGTAAGATTGGTTAAACCGCCCGGTACGCACATATTCGGATTGCTTGCCGTTGCAGTTGTCGGCGCTATGGAAGCCGCAATGACGGTGACAGAGGTTGTAGTTGTAAACGCAGGGCAACCGCCGGCGGCTGCGATCGTATACGTTACCGTATAAGTGCCGGCTGTGCTTGTACCTAATGTAATATCACCTGTAGCAGCATTTATTGTTAAACCCGCGGTTGAAGAATAAGTACCGCCTGCTGTCCCTGTACGGGTTACGGTTGCTGTACCTGCATTAGAACAATAAGGCGAACCCGTGTAAGAAATTGTTGCCGCCGGCGGTGGCGTAACCGTTGCAACTACCGCTGTTCTTGGAGACTCACATCCTGTAACTACCTGCCAGTTATAAAAGTAGTAGTAGAGATCAAGCCGCGGTGTATTTGTCGGCGGTGCGGTTAATGTACTGTGATTAATAGAAACTACGCCGGGTATTACAAACGGATAACCGTAATTTCCTGCCGGTGCTCCTGAAGAAGGTTCAAACAATAAACCGGATATGCCCGTGCGGCTCCCCGGCCTTAATTTAAGATTTGTTCCTGCTGCAATGTTGAAATTCAGCATAACAGTTTGTGCCGTAGCGGAAGCTGTAGGATTTCCGACAACATTAACCGTCGCAGTATTCAGAACAGTTCCTGCGGCATTCACAACATCGATTGTTACAGTACCTGGAGTACCGGCTGTTGTGGCAACAGGATAAACTACAACACTTGTCAGCGTAAATGGTACTAATGCATCAAATACTAACCCGAAATTAGTTGTACCTAACCCGTTTGAAGGATTAGCCTGTTTATTAGGTAAACCCACGCTTGCTGTTCCTCCCCCTGAACTCGTGGAAACATAATAAGTAGTAGTGGAACTAATGGGAGGCGTGGTAAACGGAGATCCTGTCCCGATAGGCGTACCGCCTGTAGCTGCTGCATACCAGTTTAAAACAGTACCCGTTCCCGTTGCTGCAAGCGTTACTGTTACCGGGCCGGGGCCGCATGAAGCACCCGGGGTAGTTGCGGTGATCTGCGGATTATTTAAGACTACCGTCACTTCATTTGAAGTAACAGTATTTCCGTTGCAGGTAGCCTGCAACCTGTAATACATTGTTTGTGTAATGGCGCTGCCAACGGTGTAGGGAGTGGTAGTAGCGCCCGAAATATTAGTAAAACCACTGCCCGCAGTAACACTTTGTTGCCATTGCAAACCGCCGTATCCCGTTGCGCCGGTTGTTGATAAGGTAGGTGTTCCGCCGTTTACGCAGTAAGATCCCGGGCTTGCGGAAGCGGTTCCTGTTGCCAGCACGGCTTTCGTAATATTTACTGCCGCCATTGAATTATTAGCAGGAGTCACATCGCCTGTTACTGCAGTACTTGCATTAAATGTATAAGTCCCGGTTGCATTCATATTTAATGTACCTGTCATCGGCACATCCAATGTGGCAGACGGCGCAAGTGTACCCGTATTAATGGTGGCTGTTAATGTTTGTGTAGCAGCACCTGTTACATTGGTTGTAACAGTTACCGGGTTCAGCGCAAAATTAATAGGGTTAGTGCTGTAATTCCTGATCCGAACTGTTACCGTTTCAGCAGAAGTGTAACAGCCGTTTGGCGAGACTGCCGGTGTAACCAATGCAACGGCACCTACATCAATACCTGTTGTGGCACCGGCATATGTGATTTTTATAAAGGGCCTCCGGTTATCAATTGTTGATATAGAGTTCGTAGTAGAGGAAAGCGTTGTTATCGGCGCTAAAGTAGTATTACCTGTCCCGTAAATTCTGTCTGTCACTGTAGACCAGAGCCAGTCAAAAGTTCCTGTGGAAGGGTTACCGGCTACCTGGTTAATATCCCATTCGGTTGAGATTTCCAAAGATCCTCCCGTATAGGTAAAGTTTGTAGTGAGTGGAAAATCTATATAATTCGGCGCAGCGGTAGCAGGAATAGTTTGAGTAAGATTTTCATACACCATGGTGGCGCCTGTGTTGAGGTTTGCCCATGTTTCTGACGGAAGGCTGAAGTTTGCGGTCGCAGTGTTCTTCATGTATATCCGGAATATACCCCCGGCGCCCAGACTTGTTGCTGTATTATTTTTTACCCAGCCCACAAGGCTGATTGATGCACCTGAGTTGATACCCGCCGCTGTTAGCTCTGCCGCAGTATACAGATAAGTATACCTGCTGGCGTCATATGCGCTGCCTGCGGTAGATCTGTAAACGGGCCCCGCATTATATGCAGGCGTGCCTGCCGTTCCTGTAGTAATGAAGACCGTTTGGGCCCGGCTGCTGATTGCTGCTGAAACTACAAAAATAAAAAATGTAAATAATTTTTTCATGATCTGTGATTGAGTGAAAATCAAATGGAGCGGTATTTGGGATTATTTTGAGCTGTTAAATTAATACTTATAGATAACGTTTACAAATAATCATAATCATTATATTATTATGAATTCTTAGCAGGAGTTACTTTTTTCAGCCACCGCCGCCTATTTCTTATAGGATTATTATAGGATTCAGACTCCGTGTAAGCTTCCCGTAATCTCCGCGTAAACACCGCATCAACCCTATGTGGGGCTTAAGGGTTTCCTCAGAAACCTTTAAGCCTTGTATTGTAATTACTACTTAGCCCCCGAATGACTCGCTCCCAGATGGCCTGAGAAGAAAAGCGTTAAGAAAATGCAGGGGATTGCCGTTAAGAAATGAAATAGATGTCTCTGCTGCTCGGCTATAATCCAACGCCCGTAGGTCGAACATCTGTTCGGCTGTATTCCACCGTCCTGACTTATTTCATTTTAGGCAATCACCGGCATTTTTAGCTATTCTTCGATAGCCTTGATCTTTTTTGTTACTTTTTTGCATCAAGGCAAAAAAGTAAAAGGCAGCAATACTTAAGTAGTGTATCCAATCCATAGCAGCCGCCGGGGAAAAAGTAAAAGACAACAAAAATGAATACACCAACGCGTACTTTAATAAATCCTCACTCATGATTTCCACCCCGTAACACCTAACTTTAAATCATAAATATGCTCACCGAGAAATTCCCATCCAATCAAAAACACATGAAATTATTCCTCCTCGTAATCTCCTTCTTTCCTTTATACACCTCAGCTCAAAACTTTTCCCCCGCAGAGATCACCCACTTCCAACAACAGGCAAATAAGGTCACCATCATCCGCGATAACTACGGCATTGCCCACATCTATGGCAAAACAGATGCAGATGCAGCCTTCGGCATGCTCTACGCACAATGCGAAGATGATTTTAAAAGAGTGGAAATGAATGTGCTGGAAAACCTCGGCCGCAAAGCAGAAGCCACCGGCATAACGGACCTCTACAACGACCTGCAGATGCGCCTTATCTACGACAGCATCGCTGCCATTAAAGAATACAACACTGCACCCGCATGGCTCAAAGCCCTGCTGGAATCTTCTGCCGCCGGCATCAATTATTACCTGTACAAAAACCCGCAGGTAAAGCCGGCTGTCCTCACCCGTTTCCAACCATGGTATTCCCTCATGCGCACAAACGGCAGCATCTCTGCTACCAATACCGGCGGCATCACGGCAGAGCAAACAAAAAGTTTTTATGATCCCACAGCCCCGGCTACAGGTAGCAAAACAGTCAAACTATTTACGCCTCAGGAAGAAGCAGAAATAAACGCTGCAACGGGTTCCAACGGTTTTGCCGTAGGGCCTTCCAAATCAGCATCCGGCAATGGCATCCTTTACATCAATCCCCACGTGACTTTTTATTTCCGCAGCGAAACACACATGGTGAGCGAAGAGGGTCTTAATGTGTACGGCGCAGCTACATGGGGGCAGTTCTTTATTTTCCAGGGCTTTAATGCAAACTGCGGCTGGATGCACACTTCCGGCGATGCGGACCTCGCAGATGTGTATGAAGAGACGATCAAAAAAACAGGCAAGGCGCTGTCTTATAAATATGAGAACGGTTACCGACCGGTAAGAACAAAAAATATTCAGCTCCGCTACAAAGACGGCGAGAAGCAAGTACTGCGCAATTTCACCGGTTACTACACCCACCATGGCCCGGTGATGGGGGCAAAGAACGACAAGTTCCTCAGCCTTCGGGAAAACAACCGTTCGCTCAAGGGCCTAATGCAATCTTGGCTGCGCACAAAGGCCGGCGGCTTTAAAGATTTTGAGCAGACCATGGCCATGCGGTCCAACACTTCCGACAATACCGTGTTTGCAGATGATAAAGGAAACATTGCCTACTGGCACGGCAATTTTATTCCCCGCAGGGATCCGAAATACGACTGGTCACGCCCCGTAAGCGGCACCGATAAAGCAACACAATGGAAAGGCATACATGAGCTCAATGAGATCGTGCATGTGTACAACCCCGCTTCCGGCTACATACAAAGCTGCAATTCCACACCCTTCACTGCATCCGGCATCAACAGTCCCGATAAATCAAAGTTCCCTTTATACATGGCCCCGGATGGTGAAGACCTGCGCTCACTTAATGCCATCCGTTTGCTCAGCAGTCAGGACAATTTCACCATAGATAAAATGATCAGTGTAGGTTATGATACACACCTCACCGCCTTTGATATTTTGTTGCCCGCATTATTCGAAGCATTCGAAACAGACAAAACTGCCGGCACTGCTGCAGGCGAAGCTCTTGCATTACTCAAAGATTGGAACCGCCAATCTTCTGCTTCTTCCGTAGCAACAACGATAGCCATAGAGTGGGCTGTAAAGCTCATGCAGAAAGCACCGGCCCCCACTTCTGATGAAGAACGGGCAAGCAGTGTATTACGGCTGCAGGAAATAACTAAAAAGACTTCACCCCAATTAAAGATTCAGTTGCTCAGAGAGGCGCTGCAGGAACTGGAAGCCGCTCACGGCACCTGGAAAGTAGCATGGGGAGACATCAACCGTTACCAGCGCCTCAATGCAGACATCAATCAAAAATTTGATGATGCAAAACCAAGTTATCCCGTGGGGCTTGCATCTGTATCATGGGGCAGCTTGCCGTCATACGTTACGGTAAAACCGGCAGCATCTAAAAAGCGCTACGGTTATAACGGCAACAGCTTTGTAGCCGCGGTAGAATTCGGTAAAAGAGTAAAAGCGAAATCCATCCTCACCGGCGGTCAGGGCACCGATCCCGCATCTCCTCATTTTCTTGATCAGGCAGATGGTTATATCAACGGGAAATTTAAAGATGTATTGTTTTATAAAGAGGATGTGATGAAGAATAAGGAGAGGGAGTACAGGCCGGGTGAGTAGGATTTCTTGTACTCAATCTGATAAAAAACGAATGTCAGCTTGAGCCTGTCGAAGGCGGGTTCATCAACCTAAATGACTGTGAGCCTGAGCTTGTCGAAGGCGGGTTTTGTTGAAGAGTTTATAATGTTGTCATTGCGAGCCGATAAAAAAGCTTAAGCCTATCATACTTCCCGGCGAGGCAATCTTACTCGCTTGTACTTCAAATATTGGAAACTCACATTGCATGAGACAGCCACGCCGGCAACTCCTCACAAACACAATATTAAAAACGGCTTGGAATGAGGACGCATTGTTGAGGGGACTTAAAGAATCATATCAATTTATCCGGCGTTATCGGCAAACTCCTCACCCTTTTTCCCGTGGCATTAAAAACAGCATTTGCTATGGCACCTGCTACTCCCACAATGCTCACTTCACCGATGCCCTTTATGCCAAGTGTATTAGATAATTTATCATCCTCATCAATAAACAACGTTTCAATTTCACCGATGTCAAGGTTCGCAGGAATATGATAATCTCCGAGTGAGCGTGTTACAAAATTGCCGTAGCGAGGATCTAAAACAGACTCTTCTGTCAGCGCCATCCCTATGCCCCATACAATGCCCCCGATGATCTGCGAACTGGCTGTTTTCTGATTAATAATTTTACCCGCAGCGGTTACGGCTAAAAAACGCTTCACTTTCACCATACCCGTTGCTTCGTTCACCCATACTTCTGCAAAGTTTGCATTAAAGCTATGTGAGGAATATTTCTTTGCTTCTTCCGGCGCTTTACTTTCAGATCTTGTTTCAAAATCAGCAATATTTTCCGAGATCATAATTTGTGCGGCTGTTGTTCCTGCCGGAAATTGTTTCCCGGCTTTGGCCATAAGCTCGTTCGTAATTTTTACACACGCATCATTGAGTGCATTGGAAAAACTGATGGCGCCTACCGAACCCACTGATCCTGCGGCCGGCGGCAAAACAGAGTCGCCTATTTTTACGGTAATATTTTTCATCGGAATGCCAAGGCCTGCAGAAGCTGTTTGTGCTAGAATGGTATAAGTTCCCGTACCGAGATCACTCGCTGCCATTTCCACTATGGCATTTACAACAGTACCGCTCCCGGTAAGTTTTACATAGGCTGAACTGTCTCTCTGATTCACAGGATAAGTGCCGCAACCTACACCGTAGCCTATCCTGAATCCGTCTTTGTGTACTTGCCCGGGTAATGCCCTCCGCTGTTCCCAGCCGAATCTCTTAGCGCCGGTTTGCAGGCATTGTACCAATGATCTGGAAGACCAGGGTTTCCCGTTTGACGGATCTTTGTCCGGTTCATTTTTCAAACGGAATTCAATGGGGTCCATTTTCAATTGATGTGCAAGTTCATCCATGGCAGATTCCAATGCAAAGCTGCCCGGTGCTTTCCCCGGCCCACGGGTATAGGAGGGTTTTATGATATTCATCGGCACCACACGATAAGTGATCAGAGAATTCGGGGTGCTGTACATCAGTTTTGAGCAGTCACCGCATGGCTCTATGTATTCGCTGTTAACAGCAGTATGCGTAGTAGTTTCATGTGCCAATGCGGTAAGTTTTCCATCGTCGGAAGCTGCAAGCCTGAGGTGTTGTTTGTTCTCCTGTCGCAGGCCCACGGAGTTAAACATTTGCTGGCGGGTGAGGGCAAGTTTTACGGGCCGGCTCACAGCTTTGGCAGCCATAGCTGCAAGAATAATATTTCCCCAAGTAGTGCCTTTAGAGCCAAAACCGCCGCCGATATAAGGCGTAATGATTCGCACATCTGCAGGCTTCAGACTAAATGTTCCCGCCACCGCATTCTGCATACCGTTTACAACCTGCGCAGGATTGTACAAAACAAGTTTATCGGCACTTTCCCACACTGCAATGGTAGCATGGGGTTCCATAGGTTGGTGGTGTTCTATCGGTGTATGATACACAGCGTCAGTTTTATGATCTGCTGTACTGAAAGCTGCCTCCGCATCGCCGCGTATGGCATCTGCTCTGTCTGTACCTTTTGCCTTTACCGCTTCACCTTCGTGCTTTTTAAAATCAACTTTCGCCTCCGCTTTTTCATAATTTACTTTTATAAGCTTAGCCGCGTGTGTTGCCTGCTCAAAGGTTTCTGCTACTACTACGCCAATGTGCTGACCGTAAAAATCAATTTTAGTTGTTTGCAAAAAGCCACCGCCCCATACGGCCGGTGTCTCTTTTACTTTCGGTGCATTTTTGTAAGTGAGCACCGTTAACACTCCCGGTGATCTTTCCGCAGTTGCAGTATTAATATGTATTATTTTTCCCGCCGCTATTTCACTTTTAAATATGGCAGCATAAACCATGTTCTTCACAGCATAATCGGTAGCATATTGTGCAGCGCCCGTTACTTTTGCACGGCCATCAATTCTGTCAGCTGGGTTTCCCGGTTCCGGCATAAATAGTTTTTTAAATTATTCTTATCATTTAGATTTTTCCGCCACCGTTCATCGCTATAGACAAAGCTTTTACTATGGCTCTTGTTCCCAATTCAATTTTAAATTTATTGTGTTCGAGCGGTTTTGCATTTTTCATTTCCAGTTCTGCCGCTTCACGAAAATTAATTTCCGTAGCAGGTTTACCGGTTAAGAATCTTTCCGCTGCTGAAGCCCGCCATGGTTTATGCGCTACACCGCCCATAGCAATACGGATCGTTTTTATCTCATTATCGTTCAGTTCCAAACCTGCAGCTACTGACACCAATGCAAATGCATAGCTCGCCCTGTCCCTCACTTTTAAATAATAACTGTTTCCCGCAAAATTGTTTTTAGGTATCTCAATGGCAGTAATAAGTTCGCCATGGTTAAGGTTATTATCTAGGTGCGGTGTAGTTCCCGGCAGGCGATGATAATCTGCAAAAGGAATATTTCTGATGCTGCCTTTACTATCCGAAACTTTTACCGAAGCATCAAGAGCGACAAGAGCCACACACATATCCGACGGATGCACGGCCACACATTCCGGTGATGCACCAAAGATGGCATGCATGCGGTTTATACCCTGTAGCGCACTGCAACCTGTGTTAGGCTCACGTTTGTTGCAGGGCATGGCCACATCATAAAAATAAGAGCAGCGTGTTCGTTGATTAAGATTGCCGCCATTGCTTGCCATGTTACGGATCTGTGCAGAAGCTCCTGCAAGTATAGCCTGCGAGAGCATGGGAAAATTTTGCCTTATCATCGGGTCATTAGCCGTTTCTGTATTTTTCGCAAGTCCGTTTACGGATATGCCACCGGCTGTATCAGCCACAGCATTCTTTTGGCTCAGGACTAATCTGTTGATGTCAATAAGTTCATTTGGCCGCGCCACATCTTCCTTCATCAGGTCCAGGATATTAGTGCCGCCCGCCAGGAACTGAGCATGCACATTTGCAATTGCTGCTTGCATTGCCGCTGCGGGATCTGTAGCTGATGAAAATTTAAAAGGTCTCATGATATAATGTTTATGTCCCTGCTTTATTATGAATGATCAATCCCCGGGCTTAAGCGCTTTTCCCGCTATGTACTTCTCTTATAGCAGAAACGATGTTCGGATATGCCCCGCAGCGGCAAAGATTACCGGACATGCGTTCTTTTATTTCTTCATCGGTGAGTTTTAGAGGTCTGTTTTTGCCTCTAATAATTTCAGTGACATAACTCGCTTCGCCGGCGTTTGCCTCAGACATAAGCGCAACAGCAGAACAGATCTGCCCCGGTGTGCAAAAACCGCATTGAAAGCCATCGTGTTTTATAAAAGCGGCCTGCATGGCATGCAGGTCTCCCCGGATAGCAAGCCCCTCTATGGTCTTAATATTTTTTCCTTCGCAGGTAGCTGCAAGTGTGAGACAGGACAAGACCCTGCGTTCGTCAATGATCACTGTACATGCACCGCACTGTCCATGATCGCAACCCTTCTTTGTACCGGTGAGCTGCAGTCTTTCACGCAGAGCATCCAGCAATGTCATTCTGCTGTCTGTTTCCAGTTTTTGTATTTTGCCGTTTACCCGCATGGTAACTTTTACGCTGTTTTCCAAACTTGCAGGCGGTATATTACGTGCAGCGGACGCCCCGGCCGTTTGTGCAAATAAAGCATTATTATCAAACATAGATGCGGCTATAATTCCGCCACCCATCAGCCCCACGAGTTTCAGAAAATGACGGCGCTGCACGCCAAGTGTGGCTATTTCTGCAGCATCTTCCGGCATTAGTTCTTCAAAAAGTTTTTCTTCTGCTGGTGTTAATTCCGTCTGTTTATTTTCTGCTTGCATATAGCGGTCTTAATATTTGGAACGATCCTGATGAGTAATGCGCGGTTAAAATATAATGATCTTTTAAGAGTATTGTTTAATGTTCTTTTTTCTACCACGCAAATGTGATATTAAATGTAGTTTTTATTTCGGCGGAAACGAAAGAAGTTTTTGAGTAATTTAAAAATTTCAGTTTTGATTACCGGGCATAATGATCACTTTATGAGATACCTGTTCTTTAAAGCTTTATTTAATAACCGGTGATATTTTAAAGACCGGTGTTGAAGCGCATTTAAGAACTAACCTGAACTTGCGGTATCCTTAGGAGAGTCTTGTTACTTCCTCACCGTCTTCCTTATGATCCCTTAGCAACCCTTATATA
The DNA here is from genome assembly GCA_041745235.1 of Ferruginibacter sp. GTDB lineage: Bacteria > Bacteroidota > Bacteroidia > Chitinophagales > Chitinophagaceae > Ferruginibacter. The sequence goes on from JBGTJG010000260.1 coordinate 17,236, forward strand.
CATTCGCACAGGAGGCGAAGTATCTTCATACTGGTTACTCTGATGGGTCCAACATTTCTCGTTCTATTTCCGTTCATTCTCCGTTCATCCTTCGTTCTTTTTTAAGCTGAATATGCCGTTCTTATTGTCCCGGAAAAACTAAGATCCCGAATAAACTCCTCTCCACTCCAACGGTTTTTCCAAAAAGCAGGATATTAACTCTTTCCCAAAGCCTGCACATGAATTTACACAAAATGTAAATTTAAAATCACCCATTTAAGCCTCAATGCTCCATTAGATCTGCAGCAATAATGTCAAACCCCACATTGATAACGATAGTCAACCTCCAACCTTCAACTTTGAACCTTCATCCACCTAACCAATCAACCCCTTTTCTTACCTTTACAATCTCTTAAACTGAACAAACCCCACATGCCCGATACACAGGAAATACTCACCGATGTTGTAATAAAATTTGCCGGCGACAGCGGTGATGGCATGCAGCTTACCGGTACGCAGTTTACCAATAACACTGCCATGCTCGGTCTGGATCTGTCCACCTTCCCTGATTTCCCGGCAGAGATACGTGCACCCATAGGTACACTTCCCGGCGTGAGCGGTTTCCAGTTGCGCTTCAGCAGCGATCGCATTTTTACTCCCGGCGATGAATGTGATGTACTCGTAGCCATGAATGCCGCTGCATTAAAAGTGAATCTGAAAGGCCTGAAGAAAGGTGGGAAGATCATTGCAAATACGGATGGTTTTGATACGAGAAATCTTCGCCTTGCAAACTACCCGGATGGCATAAATCCCATTGAAGACAACAGCCTGGAAGGGTATGAGGTCATCAAAATGGATGTTACTAAAATGACCCGTGAGGCATTGAAGGACATCACCATGGGCACAAAAGAAAAGGATCGTGCAAAGAATATGTTTGTGCTCGGCTTTCTTTATTGGATGTATAATCGTGATCCGCAGAATACCATACAGTTTTTAACAGAGAAGTTCAGCAAGAAGCCGGAGATAATGGAGAGCAATGTAAAAGCATTGCAAAGCGGTTACAATTTTGGCGATACCACAGAAACTTATGCCGCAAGGTATTCTGTAGAGAAAGCTATAATGGATACCGGCACTTACCGTTCTGTTATGGGTAACCAAGCCTTATCGTACGGCTTGATTGCAGCTTCTCAGAAGAGCGGTCTCAAATTATTTTTAGGGTCTTATCCCATTACACCGGCATCAGATATTCTGCACGAGCTTAGCCGTCATAAATCTTTCGGTATTAAAACTTTTCAGGCAGAGGATGAGATCGCTGCTATTACTTCTGCCATCGGCGCAAGCTATGGCGGTTCATTCGGCATTACAACTACGAGCGGACCGGGAATGGCATTAAAGGCTGAAGCCATGGGGCTTGCAGTAATGCTGGAAATTCCTTTGCTCATCATCAATGTGCAGCGCGGCGGCCCCAGTACAGGCCTTCCTACTAAAACAGAACAGAGCGATCTGATGCAGGCTTATTATGGCAGAAACGGTGAATGTCCCATGCCTATTGTTGCATCAAGCACACCCAGTGATTGTTTTGATGCCGTGTATGAAGCAGTACGCATTTCCGTCCAGCACATGACACCCGTTATTTTCTTAAGCGACGGCTATATTGCAAATGGTGCGGAGCCTTGGAAGTTTCCGCAAAGTGCAGACCTTCGGGAAATTAAAACAGCATTTAAAAC
>JBGTJG010000261.1:0-2613 GCA_041745235.1 Ferruginibacter sp.
TGAGCGGGATAAGCTTCGGCATATTCCGATCATATTTATTACGGCAAATAATTACGGCGACGAGAATATTTTTAAAGGTTATGAGGCAGGTGCGGTAGATTACATTTACAAGCCCATCAATACTGCCCTGCTCCGCGCCAAAGTAGCTGTTTTCATTGACCTGTATAAAAAGAATTCTGCTCTTGTAGCACAGGAACAGAAATTACTCATGGCAAATGAAAGGTTGAAGGATGAGGTGGAAGTGCGTAAGAAAACAGAAAAAGAGATCGCTCACCTAAACTTTCAATTGATGGAAAATATCCATCAGCTTAAAGCCACTAATGAGGAGCTGGATCACTTTGCATTTATTGCATCACATGATCTGCAGGAACCCTTGCGCAAGATCAGGACGTTCATTGATATCCTGAATGAGAAGCACGCTCCTGCCGTGGATCCCCAGGCCGGTCAATACCTTAATAAAATTGACAGGTCTGCACAGAGAATGCAACATCTGATAAATGATATTCTTACCTTTTCCCGGTTTTCTGCAAATGGTGACGGGTTTGTAAAAACCAATCTTAATGAAATACTCGAAGAAGTATTAAGTGATTTGGAAGTTGTGATTGAAGAAAAAAAGGCAATTGTAACTACGCAGTCTCTTCCTACGCTTATGGTTGTACCGAGTATGATCAGGCAATTATTGCAGAACCTGGTTTCTAATGCGCTTAAATTCTGTAAGAAAGGAGTGGTGCCTGCAATGAGTATCCGCTGTGAAGAGATTTTGGGTAAAATGGTACCTAACATAACGCCGGGAAGAGAAAAGGAAAGGTATTATGCCATTACTGTAGAAGATAATGGGATCGGTTTTGATGAACAGTATTCAGAAATGATCTTTGTAATATTTAAGCGGCTCCACAGCAGCGGAGAGGTAGAAGGCACAGGTATCGGCCTGGCAATATGTAAAAAAATTGCAGATAAGCATGATGGATTCCTTTATGCAAAAAGCAAGGTGGGGGAAGGCTCTTCTTTTACGCTTGCTTTACCGGCCGCATAAGCGTATCAATATATAATTACACCGCATTATTCCCTTTTAAATCCTTAATTATCAGGCATGAAAATTATTGCATTCGGCGGAAGCAACAGTTCAAATTCCATAAATAGAAAATTTGCTGCATACGCTGCATCTCTTTTTCCTGAAGCAGAAACAGAAGTGCTTGACCTGAATGATTTCCCCATGCCGCTTTACAGCATAGATATCGAAAAGGAACAAGGGCAACCGGAATCATCACGCAGGTTCCTGGCTAAGATTTCCGAAGCAGATTTGCTTATCATTTCTCTGGCAGAAAACAACAGTTCCTTCAATGTTGGCTTTAAAAATATTTTTGATTGGAACAGCCGAATTGATCCGAAGCAATTTCAGAACAAACCGATGTTGCTTCTTGCCACTTCACCGGGTAAACGGGGCGCCTCATCTGTATTAGAATCCGGTAGAACTATCTTTCCTTTTCACGGCGCACAGATTCAGGGAGTTTTCTCTTTGCCTTCGTATAATGAAAATTTCAATGAACAAAACGGTATAATCAATATTGAATTAAAGGAAAACCTGCTTAAAATAATACACAGTCTTCCCATTTTAAGTTAGGCTACACTTTAAATGCAAATAAGATATATTTAATATTTGCATAATACATCCTGTACTGCATTACATACTATTTATAGTCTCCTTCCTTTAGGTAATTCTTAACATACCTTAACACGGTTTAAACATCTCTGAGGATATATTTGCACATATAAAGTATGAATTTACTCAGTAACAGATCCGACACCTCATTTCATAATTTAAATCATTCTATGAAGACAATTCGTATCAGAAAAGTATATTTTTTCTTTGCTGCTGTTCTTGCATTTATGGTTTCTTTACCGGTAGCATTTGCAAAACCAAAAGCGTTTATTTATACCGGCGAAAACAAAGAAGTTTCTTCTGAGGTTTTTACTGCCTCTTCAGTTTCCAAATTATATGACAGCCTTAGGTTGAAAAGCTCAGGTCTTTCCAAAGAGGCATTTGATTATGCGGTTAAAGGATATGAATACCTGAAATCAAAAGGGAAAATAGGAAACAGTAATGTGCTTACCATTGCAGATTTTACTAAGTCTTCTGCTCACAAAAGATTATTTATCCTGGATGTGAAAAATTTTAAAGTGCTTTTTAATACTTACGTATCACACGGTCAGGGCAGCGGTGCAGCAATGGCTACTCAGTTTTCTAATACTCCTGAAAGCCACCAGAGCAGCCTGGGTTTCTATACCACTACTGATACTTACATCGGCAAGCATGGCCTTTCTCTTCACTTACAGGGCATGGAGAACGGCATTAATGATAAAGCACTTGAGAGAGCTATTGTGATGCACGGTGCCTCTTATGTAAGCGAAGGCTTTGTACAGGCAAGAGGATATCTTGGCAGAAGCCATGGCTGCCCCGCAGTTCCGGAGCATCTTACAAAGCCTATCATTGAAAAAATTAAAAACGGTTCTTGCCTTTTTATTTACAGTGAGAATAATAAATACCTCAATTCATCCCGGATCATAAACAGCTGAGAATTGAACATATAACTTCTTCCTCCCGCTTTTAAAGGG
>JBGTJG010000262.1:0-5666 GCA_041745235.1 Ferruginibacter sp.
ACAACTCACTTACGCCCTCGTCCATTCTGAGTAACCCTATATAACTTCCTTTTATTGTTCCGTCCATTATGAAATCTGTTGTTTCTTCCAAAGAAGCGGTGAACAGGATCAGGTTATCGGTGAGTGAACAGGCACCGGATATCCCTACAGGAAATTTATTAATGACCGGCAGGTTTAATGTGGAGATTTTAATACCGGGTAAGACAGAATCTTTTCTGAGGTAGTCATAAAAATCTTTTGTCGGAATGCTGATGACGAGATTATTTCCACGATTAAAAAGGAGAAGATCTTTTCCCGCAAAAGCAGCCCCTTCAATGTTCAATTCTTTTCGGGATATACCTGCAATTTCCATGAACTTAGTATAAACGGGCAGCATTGAAACTTTAAAGTTCTTCTGTATGTTCCCCGGGCAAACCGCAAACATCGTATCCCTGTTGGGGGTAATGCCGCCTGAGCTAAAAGCAAATAAAAATTGTGCGTTTTCAAACTCTCCCCTTGCTAAGGATTCCAGATCATGTTTAACGTCTTTTGATATTCTGTCCCTGGAATTACCTACGAAGAAAGCTTCCTGCCGATAACCCGAATCCCTTATAGGAAATATCGCGAAATATTCCGCATCATCGCCGATAATGATAACAGAATCATTTGAATATGCTATACCGGATCCTGATGGGACTGCATCAGTACTTAAAACCCTTTGTGTTTCCATAACCATTTCCTCCCTCTGAGATTTGCAGGATAGAAATGAAACCGCAGAAAAAAAACAGATTATAATTATGAAAAGGTTTTGCATATGATTATCGTCTTTTATAAAGACAAGGCTAAATGTATGAAGATTATCTGCAGTAAAAAAACCGGTTCACAGCACATTCTTTTCATTTCCGCTTGACGCAAATTTCCGGACGGGTGTAGCTACAAATCCGCTTCATCAGGGCATTTGAGAAGAATCACGTCATCTTCTTGATGCAAAATATCTCATAAAAACCGGCATGGTTTTTTAACTGTTCCTTGCCTAAAAACTATATTTATGGCAACGGCAACGAAATCAAAAAAAGCTTCCCCAAAATCTAATTCCGCTCCTAAAAAACAACCATCTTCCGGTAATCATGAACCCGCATTACAGGAGTTCCTGGAAGATGAATTAAAAGACCTTTACTGGGCTGAAAAACATTTGACAAAAGCCCTTCCGAAAATGAAGAAAGCTGCTACCTCATCTGAACTGGCTAACGCATTTGCAGATCACCTGGAACAAACTAAAGTTCACATCTCCCGTTTGGAAGAAGTCTTCGGTCTGTTAGGAAAAAAACCTCAGGCTAAGAAATGTGATGCCATGGAAGGTATTGTAAAAGAAGGCGAAAGCATTATTGAAGATACTGATGCAGGAACTGCAACACGTGATGTAGGCCTTATCATTGCTGCGCAAAAAGCCGAGCATTATGAAATAGCAACTTATGGCGGACTTCGTCAGCTTGCCGAAACATTAGGTCTTACTGAAGTAGAATCTTTACTCGCTACTACGCTTCAGGAAGAAAAAGATTGTGATGTTAATCTTACCGTAATGGCTGTAGAGCATGTCAATTATGAATCAATGCAGGAAGAAGCATAATAATAATATTTGAATAAATTTAAGGCGGTACATGGTACTGCCTTTTTTCATTAACCTAAAACTAAGTATATGCCTGAAAAAAAACCCGCGCGGGGCAGTGTTGTTAAAAAGCCCGTCGATAACACAACCGATACTGAAAATATTAAAACCACTAAGCTCGAACCGCACACAGCAGATGCAACTGATGCATTTATGACCACTAACCTCGGAGTTAAAATAAATGATGATCAAAATTCGTTAAAGACAGGAGAGCGTGGATCTACCCTGCTGGAAGATTTTATTTTCCGGGAGAAGATGATGCATTTTGATCATGAGCGGATACCTGAAAGAATTGTTCATGCCAGAGGTTCCGCAGCACATGGCGTATTTCGTGTGTATGAGTCACAAGCTGCAGTAACAAAAGCCGGATTTTTACAAGATCCTTCTGTGGAAACACCCGTATTTGTGCGTTTTTCAACAGTAGTGGGTTCCCGCGGCTCTACAGACCTGGCTCGTGATGCGAGGGGATTTGCCGTAAAATTTTATACGCAGGAAGGTAATTTTGATCTGGTTGGAAACAACATGCCTGTGTTCTTTATACAGGATGCTTTGAAATTCCCTGATCTTGTACATGCGGTAAAACCTGAGCCGGACAATGAAATGCCCCAGGCGGCTGCCGCACATGATACCTTTTGGGACTTCATTTCGCTTATGCCCGAAAGTGCACATATGATCATGTGGGTAATGAGCGATCGCGCTATCCCCCGCAGCTACCGTATGATGGAGGGATTCGGTGTACACACGTTCCGTTTTATCAATGCTGAAGGAAAAAGCAGCTTTGTAAAATTTCATTGGAAACCCTTATTAGGCGTACACTCTGTGGCATGGGATGAGGCTACAATAATATCCGGTAAAGACCCTGATTTCCACAGACGCGATCTTTGGAACGCCATTGAGACCGGTAATTTTCCGGAGTATGAACTTGGCGTACAGATCGTACCGGAAGAAGATGAACACAAATTTGAATTTGATCTGCTTGATCCTACAAAAATTATCCCTGAAGAACTCGTACCTGTTCAACGCATAGGTAAGCTAACCTTAAACCGCAACCCTGATAATTTTTTCGCTGAAACAGAGCAGGTAGCATACCAGGTAGGGCATATCGTACCAGGAATTGATTTTTCAAATGATCCGCTTCTTCAGGGACGTTTATTCTCCTATACGGACACCCAGCTCATTCGCCTCGGCGGACCTAATTTTCATGAAATACCGATAAACCGCCCGGTTGTTCCTGTTCACAATAACCAGCGGGATGGTTTTGGCAGGCAAACGATAAATAAAGGGAAAGTTGCGTATAGTCCAAATACGCTTGGTGGCGGGTGTCCGTTCCAGTCAGGTCAAATGCAGGGCGGCTTTACTTCATTTAATGAGCGTATTAGCAGTGAAAAAATACGGGCCCGCAGTAAAAGTTTCTTTGACCATTTCAGCCAGGCAAAAATGTTCTTCAACAGCCAGTCTGAGCCGGAGAAGCAACACATAGCAGATGCATTGAGCTTTGAACTCGGCAAGGTGAGTACAAAAGCCATCCGGGAAAGGATGTTGTATTTTATTGCGCAGATCGATCAGGGCCTTGCTACTCAGGTAGCTCATGCTTTAGGCTGCCATATTCCTAAATCAGTAGATCCGCCGTTGAACCAAAGTATTCCTGCAGATGGCAATCCGGAAGATTTTCAGTCGCCGGTTATTGAACCGTCTCTTTTGAAATCAGCTGCCCTGAGCATGGTGAATACAGTGAAGGATACTATTCGCACTCGCCGAATTGCTATTCTTGCATGCGATGGTGTAAATGAAGCATCACTGAATACCGTAAAAAATGCGTTGAGAGCTGCAGGAGCTGAAGCAGATGTTGTAGCACCGCGGCAGGGTTTTCTTTCCTCCGAAAATGATGAACAGATTCCGGTAGATCAAAGCTTTATGACGACCGCGTCTGTTTTATATGATGCGGTTTACGTTCCCGGTGGTACAAACAGTGTAGCTACATTAGAGGCTGATCCGGATGCGATCCATTTCCTCAACCAGGCTTTTAAACATTGTAAGGCAATAGCCGCAGATGCAGATGCTATGCAGGTGATCAAGGCCACATACTTTTCTAAAAAGCTGCCGGAAGATTATGCTGACGACAGTGTCATTAAAGAAGGTGTGGTAATAAGCGATGATGTTGCGAAACTTTCAAAACAATTTATAAAGGCCATTGCGCAGCACAGGTTCTGGGAAAGAGAAAAGCCGAGGAAGGTACCGGCGTAAAAAGACCTAAGGCTTCGAAAGTTAGAATGACAGCGTAAACATATAAAATTCGCATGTCAGGCTGAGCTTGTCGAAGCCTTTTTTAAAACTATTTACTATGCAAAACTATTATGTTTATATAGTTGAATGCAGTGATAAATCGTATTACACCGGCGTAACCAATAATCTTGATAAACGTTTAGGCGAACATAATTCGGGATATGATGTAAAATCATACACATTTACACGAGGGCCTGTTGTATTAAAATTCAGCAACAATTTCATGATATAAATCAGGCAATTGCGTTGGAAAAACAGATCAAAGGATGGGGCCGTAAAAAGAAAGAAGCGTTCATTTATGAAGAATGGGAAGAATTAAAAAAGCTGGCAAAAAATTCTGCAGATAAAAATAGTGGAAGACTTCGACAAGCTCAGCCTGACAAACTTTGAGTTAGTTTAATGATTTCAGTAAGCAACACTATTATTTCCCGTCTTCCTTATCTTTCACCAGCACCAGATCCTCCAGCGCCACTGTTATAGGCACCACCCCCACCTGCAACACAGCCTTCTTCCCCTTTATCTCTTTTACAATCCCCACCTGCCTGTTCTGCCGCATTTTTACCTTATCCCCTATTTTTATTTCTCCTTCCACTTCCAGGAATTTCTCATTGATCTTTTTCTGCTGCCTGTCCTTTTGCATCTTTTCCTTTTGGTTAAAGAGCAGGGCATGGATCATTTTCACGACCGCATCTTTGTCTTCCGTCTTCCGCCATTCTATCACCATCGCTTTCAGGCGGCGCTCCATGTCTTTCAGGTAATTTATTTTTTCCGCTGATATTTTATTCTGTTCCTGCATCCTTTCCACTTCCTGGCGGTGCAGTTCCTTTTCCATCACGCGGTTCATCTCTTTCTTCAATTGCTCATTTTCCTTCAGCAATTTATTCAGCGTGATCTTTTCTTCATCCAGCTTCTGCATATCCTGTTCGGTACGGTTCAGCAATTTGTCTAACCGAAACTGATCCTCATCCACCAGCTTCCTTGCCCGCCCGATTAGCTTCTTATCCAACCCAATTCTTTCCGCAATGGAAAAAGTGTACGAGCTCCCGGGCTTACCTATCTGCAATTTATACAGCGGCAATAATTTCTCCTCATCAAACTGCATAGCGCCGTTGATGATCCCCTTCACCTTATTCGCCATCACCTTTAGGTTCAGGTAATGCGTGGTCACTATCCCGAAAGCATGCTTAAACGCCAGCTCTTCCATGATCACTTCTGCAAAAGCCCCGCCGAGGTTAGGATCACTCCCGCTGCCCAGCTCATCAATAAAGAACAATGTTTTACCATTTGCATTTTCAATAAAATGCTTCATGTTTTTGAGGTGAGAAGAATACGTGCTCAGCTCAAACTCTATGCTCTGCGTATCGCCAATGTGTATGAGTATCTGTTTAAAGATCCCCATCGTACTGTCCGGACTTGCAGGAATAAGCAGGCCGCTTTGCAACATCACTTGCAACAAGCCAACGGTTTTCATGGTAACAGTTTTGCCGCCGGCATTAGGCCCGCTTATCACCAAAATGCTGTGCTCATCGTTCAGCAAAATATCTGTAGGGAAAGTAGGCTTGCTGTTGTTCTTGTTGAAGAGATACAACAACGGGTGATAAGCTTTTATCAGATGAATATGTGCCCTGTCCTTCAGCAAAGGATGTGCGGCATTCATATCCGCTGCCAATTTTCCCTTAGCTCTTATAAAATCATATTCCCCAGCTATATCATGATAGCTTTTCAGCAGCGGCGCATA
>JBGTJG010000263.1:0-7167 GCA_041745235.1 Ferruginibacter sp.
ACCCCATGATAAAAATAATTAAAGATTTAGCTGCCGGCGCAGTGTGGTGGGCAAGCATATTATGTATCATTATCGGAGCTATTATTTTTATTCCTTATTTTATTTTTTTATTAAATATTCCAATATCTAAATGAAAATCGGGGAAATATAACTTAAATTGAAAAGGATGTATTTCTCGGGGCCGAGCTTATGAAGGAGGAATATTTTTTTGTGATCGGAAATTTCAGACATACAGGTTCTCTCCGAAATCTGAAGGACCCGGAAATTCAAATCCATTCTGAAGAAGAAAAAAAATGGCTTCAGCCTTTTCAAATACCCCTTAAGATATTTGAGGTTAACAGTGATACGACATTGAAAGAAATGCAGAAAATAGTAAACGAGGTAAAGTCTCTTCCCAAACCGACATTCATGGTTTTTTTACTCATGATAAAGAAATCATCCTTTTTAAGGATTCCTACGCAAACCACCTGAATTAATTATTTAAAATTTTCTTTCATAATGGTACTTATGAGGGGTACATAATATTTCCAAAAAAATGGCGCGGGATCGGTACCCTCTCGGCTTATCGTTATAGTGTATTTCACCCTGTTGATGTACTTTAAATTTGCAAGCCAATCTGATACCTTATTTTCAGCAAAATCCCCGCAGAAATAATAAAAATTACAATCTTCTTTCCTTTCTATAACTGCCGGAAAACTTTTAGGTATACCGTTTTTCTTAAGTATAGCATCACCCTCAGCGTTTGTATCTAATATATACCGGGAAATAATATTATTGGGGAATGAGCTCCGGTTTATATCGAACCAATAAGCGTAGTCCATTCTATCTGTAACACCAAACCGATTAGCAGTGGTATCTGAACTTACAATTACCGGGTATTCATGACTCAGATGTGTATCTTTCTCCAGGATTTCAACACGGCCGTCTTCATTAACCAATGCAATCCCTGCTTTTTTAAAAGGCCATTTAAAGCCATGCTGGGCCACGTAACCTTTTTTTAGCCACACGGGGAGTTCTGCATTTCGGGATGTATCTAAAATATCAAAATACCGGCCTGCCCAGCCGGACCAGTTTACCCCGAATAAGGTGGCAAACAACTGCCTGACTTCTTTATTTGTGGGCGTGGCTACGTCATTAAATTCAGTAATAATTAATTTCTTCTTTTGTTTAAGAGCGGCCAGTAAATAAATATCTGCGGCTGACATTCCGCCGTAAATAAGAGGGGAGTGTTCAAGAATGTCGATATCCTTCCATTCATTATAATAAAGACCGTATGTGTCTGTATAATAAGCCATGTCCAGTGTACCGGCTATGCTGTCGATCTGTGCATGGGAAAATAATTCCAGCCCTTTTTTTTGATAAGTATTTTTATTCTTATCAAACTGATCTTCTCTTTCCGGGAATAGTCCGAAATAATCAGAAGCAGGCCGGTAAAAACTGCGGTCTTTTTTGGTGATTCGCAGATTCTTAAGAATCCAGTTAAATGAAGCATGTTCCCTGACCTGTCGGGTTAAAACCGTTTTATCTATAATAGCGATATTCAACGGCTTTACGGGTGTTAAGAGCCAGGCCATCCACATGAACAGGGGCATCATAACGATTAATGCCAAAAGGACAAGATATTTGTGACTTTTGTTTGTCTTCATCAAAAAAACATTTCCAGTCCGGTGGAAAAATTAAAATTGTTTCTGAATAATCCTTTCGTGTATTCATTCTTACGAAATGCGGCGCCGGTACTTAAAATGAACTGTTTCAAAAATACATGCTGTACTCTCATGGCTATTGCCTTGGAGCCCACATTTGGGGTGCGGGCCAGAGTCAAATCCTTATTGAACTCATCAGGTGCAACGCCTGCAGATAATGTGAGTGTAAGATGATTATCTGAACTGCCTTTCATATAATAACGGGAAATCAGTGAAACGGATCGGGACGAACCAACTGTGTCATATATAAAACTTGGTCGCACAGAAAACAAAAAATTGCTGATGTATTTACTCAATGCCCCGGTATATATAAAAGTGGAATTGTTGAATTTAAGGTACCTCATACCTATTTCTCCTTCAAAGCTATTGGGAAACCTACGGTACAGGGAAAAACCCATACGAACTGAAGGAAAAATATCAGAATTTGAGAACCCTGCATTAAAATATGAATACAACTTCTTTGAAAGTCTGGGATAAAAATCAGCTTCGTATTGCACACCCGGATCACCAAAACGTTTTGCGTAATTCACCCTGCCAATTATCGTCCCCAGGGCTTTTGTTTTGCGTGAATAAAAAGCAGAAACCCCGGACCATGGCGAAAATGCAGAACTGAACCTGTCATGATCATAGGACACACCGATTTTATTTATCCTGCTTTCCTTTTTTATATGTTCACCGAGTGCGATGCCCTTGTTGTTTTTTGGATTTATTTTTAAAAGTTGGTGTACGGTTACCGAAGCCTCATTATATCGTTTTAAATTAAAAAGGGCTGAGGCTTTTTTTAATAAAAATGATTCTGAGCGGGGATCTGTTTCCCTGAGCGCTTTCTCTGAGATAAGCAATGCTTCTGAATAATTTTCTGACCACAACTCAGTATCCAATAACGCATTGGTTGCATCTTCATTTTTGGGAGAATAAGTAAGCACCTGTGTAAACTCCATTCGTGCAGAATCATATTTCCTGTCCCAGGAATATATCCTTCCGAGTAAAGTCTGCAATTCAGCATTTTCCGGTTTTACTTTTAATATGTCTCTCAGCAGCAACCTCGCTTCCGCCCGCTTTCCCGAAAATGCCATTTCTCTTGCAACCGCATATGCTGAATCTGTATTAAACACAATTTGCGCCGACACACAATTGGAAGCGTATAAAAAAAGTGACACCAAAATTATTTTGATATATATTCTCGGTGATATAATTAGCGTAAATAACATACTTTAAAAAATGAACGCTTTAAGGAATTTAATAATTATTATTTCTTTTCTTCGGCTTTTTGAAAACCTGTTCTTTGCATATCACCCCATGCTTTCTTTCCCTTTATTTTCTCCCAATTGCCCAGTAATGCGGCATACACAGTGAATAAATGAAAGTATATCGGTTCTACAAATACGGCAATAAGGAGCCGCGTAAAATCTTTGATCCGTCCGTATTGATGATAAGTATATTCTTCGGTAAGTAATGTTAATATAGAAAACATAACTGCGAAGGAATATACAAAAGCCAGTAAAAGAAGAAAATATTGAAAACTTAAAATTCCCAGAAAAGCAAAGAACAGCGTAATAATGAGCCCTATAACTTCTATAATGGGGGCCATATATTCAAAGATAAACCAATAGGGGACACTTAATAAACCGAGGATTTTGTATCTGGGATTCAGGAACATTGCCCGATGGATCCATAAAGTTTCCATAGTACCTCTTGTCCACCTGCTTCTTTGCTTAAGGAGGACAGCAAAGCTTTCAGGTGCCTCTGTCCAGCACAGCGGATTTGGAATATAGGACACAGAATATTTCAATTTATTTTCCAGCATATATCTTCTCATCCTTACAACAAGTTCCATATCTTCTCCTACAGTTTTGTGATTATATCCGCCGCATTTTATTGCTATTTCCTTATCAAACAGGCCAAATGCACCGCTGATCAGTAATAAACCGTCCAGTTTTCCCCATGCCATCCGGGCAAGCAGAAACGCCCGGAGGTATTCGATCACCTGAATGCGTGCCAGGAGGTTTTTCGGCGCGTTTATTTCAGTTAACCCGCCTGCCGTAATTACACACGAGTTTGCAATCCTTACTACACCACCTGTTGCAATCACATACTTATCAGATTTCTCCAAAAGCGGTTTTGCCAGTATAAGGAGCGCATCCTGATGTATAACACAGTCTGCATCTATACAAATAATATAAGGGTTAGAGGAAATATTCATTCCCACGTTTAAGGCGTCAGCTTTGCCCCCGTTTTCCTTATCAGCAATATAAAGATTATGAAATGCAGGATTTTTAGACTTATAAATACCTTTTATTTTTTTAGTGGGTATTCTTTCGTTGTATTTGTAATCTATTTTTTCAAGATCGAAGGATTTAATCAATACGTCAATCGTATTATCCTTGCTGCCGTCATTTACAACAATTACTTCATAATTATTATAGTTTAAGTTGAGCAGCGAATGCACATTCTCTTTAATATTTAATCCTTCATTGTAAGCAGGTGCTATAACTGTAAGGGCAGGAGCGAGGCTTGATGACTTGATTAAGTTATAATCTATAAAAGCATTCTCTTTTAAATAGCCGGACAGGCCATTGATGGAGATGAGGGCTAGAATGAAATATGAAGAACCTACCAAGAGTACATAAAACAGAATTGCCGCGTTAAAAATATTTATCAGCGATTCTATCATACCCGTTAAAAGCATAGTGTAAATATTTATGCTAAAGAGTATAAATGTCTGAAGAAGGTAATTTTTGGAGAGCCAGATCGGCAGCAGTTCTTATATTTTCTGACAGGGATGAAAGCTTCAATTCACGGATAAGGGCAACATTTTCAATGTGATTAAATTTTGCACTAAGGCGCAATCCAAGTACAACAACAGAATCATTTTTGGAATTGAGCAAATCTGTAAAACTTTTTTGGGCTTTAAAATCGGCTTTATCTATTTCATAAAGCAGATTCACCTGGATCCAGTCATTTATGGTATCAGGGTAATCATGTATTATACCAAGACCATCCACCCCTTCCAGGCGTATAAGTCCCAACAAAGCTTCCAGCTTCAGTGTATCGTGCGGATGCCACATGCACATATACATGTCATAGAACGCTTCTTTAACATTAAGGCGGCTAAGTTCCCGGATACCTTCACATTTTTTATCCCAATGCTTCGACTTTAATTTTTCATAAGAAATATTTATAAGACCTGATTTACGGTAAAAATCTTCCAGCTTAAGGCGGGAAGGACCGGTATAATTGAGGTGAAGTTGGGTGACATTTTGAATAAGCATTTCCCGGAATTTTTTATCCTTAAATATGCTCCGGTATTTTTCAGCTTCTAATATATTATGGACGGGCGAATTGCCGAATAAAACAGCGTAAAATAAACGATCAATAACAGCTGTATATTTTTCCAGCTGCTTCCTGTCCTTGATTTTTTTTAACCTGCTGATGGCCAATAGCACTAAAAAAAATATTCCGCATCCTATAAAGAGATATATAGAATACAGAAGCGCAGACCGCAAGGGTAATTCATTATTCAGTAAAAATAAAAAACCCGTCATTTATAAAATTAATTATTAATTTTTTGATAGGGAAAAAGTAAAAACGGTATTGACAATTGGTAACGCATCCGGTAAGAACGAAGATCAATTAAACTGCATCACCGGCCATTATTTTTTCAATTCTGGCTTTTACAACGGATGGGCTGAAAGGTTTCGCAATAAAGTCAGTTGCCCCCATATTGAATGATTTTAATTCTACTTCCTCTACGCCGGAGGCTGTAAGAACTATGATCTTCGTATCCAGGTGGAGCTGATTACGCACGCGGTCTATAATTTCCAATCCTCCCATATGAGGCATTTGTAAGTCTAAAATAATTACATCAAAAGTAGTTTTATGTATTTCCTCCATCGCTTCTAACCCGTTTGTTACCTGCACAATCTCAAAACCGTTATGAGTTAAATAAAAGGATAATGATTTTCTCAGTAACAGGTCATCCTCTGCCAGAAGTACCTTTATTATTTTTTTTATGCCCTGCGGCGTTTCTGAAGCAACCGGCGGTGATGAATATACCGGTTCCCGCGGAATGCTCGCTTTGATTTCTTCAAGATCCCTGAACGTCTTAGGGGGAGGAATCCCATTCTCAGGGTTAGTAAAAGTTTGTTGAATACCTATTTGCGAATCGATAAAATCCTTCATTACCTTTTTATTGGATTCTATCAGGTCAAGAAGTGCAGCTGTATTTTCATTATCCGACTTTATTGCTTCCATTTGCGGCACCTGTTTCACCGACGAGATAAAATCTGCCATTAACCTGTTGTTGGATTCTATAAGGGCAAAAAGCTCGAACATGCTTAATTTATCCGGCATTATTGATTTTTTTATTGATTTTTTTACAGAGGCTGTACGATTATCAAACTCCTGCATTACTTCGGTTAATTGTTTTTTGGCAAATTTCTTTTTTTTTGCCAAAAAATCATTTATTTTCTTTCGTTCTGATCTGATGTATTTCTTTGCTGCTTTTCGACGATTATCTGAACAGTCAGCATTTTGAAGAACATCTGATTTTGATTTAATTATTGTAATTGAATCTTCATCTATCATATCAAAAAATTCCCTGAGGTCCTCTTTCCTGATATTAAAATGTTCACCGGATTTGACTTTAAAATTTTGGAAGAAATCCTGAACTTCTGCTTTCCGGTATGATGCCGTTGCAACCGGTGCATGCTTTTGCTTTGCCGAAAAGATTTTCAGATCCGCTTTATTTCGGGAAATAAATTCCGAGGTGGCAGATCTGCCTTTGCGCAAAAAAGAATTGCATTGCTTCTTTGTAAATGCTTTATAACTCTTCAGGTCAATCCTGATTCGTTTAAAGTTCTCTGAGTTTATGCTCTTTGATAATTCTTCTGATGAATTTTCCTGATCAGATTGGAATCTTTCATCTGAAAGAGCCGGAGTTTTTTCAGTTGCGGGTAAAATATGTTCTGTATCAATTTCCTGTAATTCCTTTTTTTCAGGATAATCAATTTCTTTAACTCCGATCAGTTTTTTTAAATTGTTTTTCTTCGAATTAAAAAAAGTTCGAATCCAGTCTTTCTTTGCTTTTTTAAAATCTTCAAGATCGTATACGATGGAGTTTTCTTCCTTCCCGGAAATCTTATCAGGTGTATCTTCCGAATAAGATAATTTAGGTTGGTTGGTTTCTGAAGAGTTCATATTATCATTTGACCCCGAAGACTCAGGGGGACCGGCGGATGATTTTCCTGCAGTTCCGGATGAATTCATAATAAGTAATTATCAATTATCTCTAAGATAAACTAAGTTTTGGTTATTTTCAATCAGAGACAAAGGTAAAAATAATAAAAGTACTTAAAAGGATGTGAAGCTTTATAATAATCATCTGCACATTAAGTAAAAAAATACGCTAAAATTTGGACACCGGTTTTCATCCGGGTATTATAAATATTATGAATCGCTTTTT